>JBFKVO010000075.1:0-5854 GCA_041639095.1 Candidatus Limnocylindrales bacterium
CGAAGGCCGTCGCCCAGCCCGCGCCCCCGTCGAACGCCCACGCCGCGGGTGCCGCCTCGAACCGGCATCCGCCGAGACCGCGCAGGAGCGAGGCGCCACCGTAGCGGAGGATCGCGAGGTCCACGGCCCCATCCCCGTCGACATCGAGCGGGTATGCGCCGATGACGTCCGCGACGTCGAGGTACTCCCCTGGCAGACGGCTGAAGCGGAGTGGCGCTCCCGGGCCGGTCGTGTCGTTGTGGAACAGGGCGGCCGGCAGCTCGCCGCCTGCCGCGTACAGCTCCGGGCGGCCGTCGTCGTCGCAGTCGAAGACCGCGAGCCCGCCGCCGGTGAAGAAGCGGATGTCGCCGGTGTACGTGTGATCGAGGCCGGAGGTCGCCGTCTCGTCGACGAAGCGGGGCGCGGGGCCGGCGGTGGTCGGCGTCGCCGGACCGCCGAGGCGAGGGAGGACCCCGGTGGCGACGACCGCGATGGCGACGACCGCGATGGCGACGACCGCGACGGTGACGATCCGCAGGGCGGCGCCGGGGCGCTGCCGCGTCACCTGCCGGTCTCGCCCGCGAAATAGCGCTGCGCGAGCTCCCACGCGGCGACGCCGACCTGGGCGCCGACCCGGCGCCCGGTGAAGTCGTCGGCGCGGATGTGGATGCCGCCCCACAGGCGCGACTGGCCGGCCTGGTCGGCGGCGTCGTAGTACGTCGCCCACTCGAGCCGGACGTCGGCCGTGGGTCCGGCCTCGAACGCGAGCTCGCCGGCGGCGATCGTGTAGCCGCTCACGCCGCCCGGGAAGTAGCCGCTGCCGGTGAACGCGGTGAGGACCTCGGCGGCCGCCCGGCTGAACGTGCTGTGGCCGGAGATGTAGCCGGCGAACGACGGCGTCACGAACGTCGGGAGCTGGTACGGCACCCAGTCGCCGGCGAGGATCCAGCGGACGCCGGCGGTCTCGGTCTCGGGGTCGTCGGGGATGCCCGGCCAGGCGAGGATCGCGATCTCGCCGTCGTGCCCCGCGAGGCGCTCGTGACGGCCGCCGGGCGCCGACGTCTCGGCCGTCACGACCTCGATGAGCCCGGGGATCAGCGGCAGCGTCTCGCGGTCGCCCGCGTCGTCGGTCGTCCCGAGCAGCCGGATGAGCGAGATCGGCCGGCTCGAGTCGTAGTGGCCCTTGAGGCCCCAGGCGGCGATCGCCGCGTCGTGCACGGCCCCGTTCACCGCGAGGTAGAGCTTCACGTCCCACTCGAGCCGATCGAGCTCGTCGCCCGTGCCACCGATCCGCAGCCCCGAGCCCTCCCCTGCCCCCAGCTCGTCGGACACGAGGTTGGCGATGACGTTCCAGTGCCCGGGCGGCGTCTCGGACTTCGGGCCGTCCGCCCAGAACTCGGCGACGACCCGCCAGAAGTCGGCCTCGTTGACGACCCGTGGCGGATACGGTTCGCCCGTAGAGGGATTGACCCGGTGCCCCGTGCCGTCGTTCGTCCCGAGCGGGTTCGCGCCATGGGCCCCGGGCGAGATGTCGATCGTCATGCCGTGTGCCGGGTCGAGCCGGCTGCTGTCGCGGATGACCTCGACGACCTGGTCGACGAGCTCCGCGCGTGTCGCCGGATCGTCGAAACGCGGTGGCGGGCCTGGGTCGATCGGGGTGCCGTCCGGCCCGGCCGGCGGCAGCGCGAAGGCCGTGACGTGGCCCCAGTGCGGCCCGATGAACTCCTGGACGCCGTTCTCGAGCGGGATCCCGTTCTGGGAGATCATGAACGCGAGCTGGAGCGGCTGCCAGCGATCCGGGTCGACCATTTCGTTGCCCGTCTCGTCGACGACGAGCGGCGGGTTGACCGGCGCGTAGTCGAGCGGCGCGTAGCCGTTCGCCTCGTTCGACCCGTCGTCGCGGAACGTCGCGAGGACCGTCCGCGCGATCCGGTTCCCCAGTGCCGCGGGGCCGTCGCCCTCGGTCGTCGTCACGTCGAGCGGGTAGCACAGCGCGTCCATCAGGTCGGCGAACGCGGACACGGACTCGGCCCCGCCGAATGCGTCGAGGTAGCGCGCCGTGAGGATGCCGTATGCCGCGTAGGCGATCGCCTCGTCTCGCGCCGCGGCGACGTCGGAGGCCCGGTGCTTCTCGCGCACGAGGTACCCGGACGCGACGGGGTCGTAGGCGGCCCACGCGTCCCACATCGCGACCGACACGTGGAACAGGTTCCGGGCATGGACGGTCGGCGCCGGGAGGGCACGGCGGATCGCGCCGAGGAGCGCCTCGTTCCAGTGGCGGGCGACGGTCCACTCGGCGGGCCCCGCGGTACGCTGGCAGGCAGGCCCCGTATCCCACGGGCGCGAAACGAGGAGCACTCCGGCGATCGCGACCACGAGCGTCGCGACCGCCGCGCCGAGCAGGACGGGCCGCCGTCCGCGCCGCGGCGGCCCCGCGGGCGACGGGCTGGTCGGTGGCTGGGCAGTCGCCATCGGTTGGCTCTCGACGCGGGCGGATCCGCCCGTCGCCCCTCAGGCAGGCCCGACCGGGAGCCCGGCGGCGGACCGCGCCGCCCGGTCGAGCTTCACGAGCGCCGCGATCGTCCCTCGACTGAACGCGAGGTCGACGCGCGGCGGCGTCCCGTCGAGGATCGCGGCCGTGAGGTCGTCCACTTCGGCCGCGTACTGATCCACCGAGGCGACCTCGATCGGCGTCGCGTCCCGCCCGCGCCACATGACGAGCGATGGCGGCGGACCCTCGGGCTCGGGCAGGAACGGGGCGGTCAGCTCGAGCGTCGCCTCGCTCCCGACGATCTCGATGCGTTCGCGGTCCGGGGCGGCGAATCCGCTGTCGAACTGGGCGAGCAGTCCGCCCGGGAAGTGGAGCTGGCCCAGGAAGGTGCGATCGACCCCGCGTTCGTCGAAGCGCGCGAACGCCTGGACCCGATCGGGCTCCTCGCCCGCGATGCGCCGCGCGAGGCTGACCGGGTAGCAGCCGACGTCCCAGAGCGAGCCGCCGCCCATCCCGGGGTCGATCCGCGGGTCGTTCGGATGGGTCAGGTAGAACGAGAAGGTGCCGTTGACGAGTTCGAGCCGGCCGAGCGACCCGTCGCGCGCCATCTCCACGGCGCGGAGGATCTGCGGGTGGTGGAGGTACATGAACGCCTCGACCGCGACCCGACCGGCGCGCTGGGCCGTGCCCGCGATGGCGTCCACGTCGCCGGCCGAGAGCGCGAGCGGCTTCTCGCAGAGGACGTGCTTGCCGGCCTCGAGGGCCCGGATCGTCCACTCGGCGTGAAGGTGGTTCGGGAGCGAGACGTAGACGACATCGACCTCGTCGGCCGCCAGGAGCGCGTCATACGAGCCGAACGACCGCGGGATCGCGTGGTCCGCGGCGAAGGCCGCGGCGCGGCCTGCGTCGCGGCTCGCGACGGCGACGAGCTCGCCGCGCGCGCTCGCACCGACGGCCCGGACGAGGCGGGGGGCGATCCGCCCGGGCCCGATGATCCCCCAGCGCACCATCGTCATGCCGGGCTCCCGGCGGACCGCGCGGGGCAGGAGGGCAGCATCCGTCGATGATAGGCCCGACGCGCCGAGGGTCGTCTGCCGTACCGTGCAGCCGGCACGACCGCGCCGTGACCGCGCAGGCTCGACCAGCCCCGCGTGCCGGGGAGCGGGCGCTTCGTGGCCCGGCCCGCTCCCGCTGGTCGTGGCACCGACCGGGTGTGATCAGTCGATGGCCACGAACAGGGCCGCGATGAGCAGG
The DNA here is from genome assembly GCA_041639095.1 of Candidatus Limnocylindrales bacterium. GTDB lineage: Bacteria > Chloroflexota > Limnocylindria > Limnocylindrales > CSP1-4 > CAKKPP01. The sequence continues at coordinate 3,725 of JBFKVO010000075.1, forward strand.
AGGGCGGCACCCATCGTCGCCCATCCGCGCAGGATCACCGCCCGCGCGGGGAGCCGGCGAAGCCTGATCCACACGACGACGATCAGCGCCGCCACGGCGGCGAGGATCGCGATGTCGGCGGCGACCCACAGCAATCCGGCGTCCCGCAGCAGGACGAGGCCGACGATCAGCGTCGTCGAGCCGAGTCCGAGCAGCACGCCGGCGCCGACCCGGACCGCCCCAGCCGCAAGGGCCGGGGTGATCCCCCGTCGCTCGCCGACGACACCGGCCGTCGTCACCAGGGCCGCGGTGGCCAGCAGCAGCGCGACCCCGATCGGCGACGTCCACTCGGCGCCATCCCGGGCCGCCATGAGGTAGACGAAGTAGCCGAGTGATGCAAAGCCGAACAGCAGGCCCGCTGCGATGCGCACGGCCGGCTCGACGAGCTCGCGGCGGCGCGGATGGGTCGCGATCAGCGAACCCACGATCGCGACGGCGAGGATCGTCACGATGACGGTCAACGAGACTGCGATCGGGATCTTGTACACCGACGAGACGAGGATCTTCAGGCCCGCGAAGACGAGCAGGGCCGACAGCCCGAGCTTGAGGTAGACGAACCGATCGAGGAGACCCGCCAGCAGGAAGTAGAGGGAGCGCAGGCCGAGGATCGCGAAGAGGTTGGAGCTGAAGACGATGAGCGGGTCGGTCGTGATCGCGAAGACGGCGGGGATCGAGTCGATCGCGAACATGATGTCCGTCGTCTCGATCGCGACGAGCACTGCGAGGAGCGGGGTCGCCACTCGGCGCGTCCCGTCATGGACGAGGAAGCTCGCCCCGCGATAGTCGTCGGTCATCGGGACGATGCGGCGGACGAGTCGCAGGACCGGGTTCCGCTCGGGTTCCACGGCATGTCCGCGCGACCGCGCGAGCCGGATCCCGGTCACGATGAGCAGGACGCCGAGCAGGTAGAGCACCCAGTGAGCGGCCGACAGGATCGCGGTGCCGGCGGCGATGAACGCAGCTCGGAAGACGATCGCGCCGAGGATCCCCCAGAAGAGCAGTCGGTGCTGGTATGCCGCAGGGACCGCGAACGCCGTGAAGATGAGCGCGAACACGAACACGTTGTCGACCGACAGCGAAAGCTCGATGAGATACCCGGCGACGTACTCACCCGCCGTGTCGCCCCCGCGGGTCAGGGCGATGAAGGCGCCGAACGCGAGCGAAAGGGTGACCCACACGGCGGTCCACGCGGCCGCCTCGCGCAGTGGCACGGGTCGCGCGTCGCGATGGAGCACGAGCAGGTCAAGGGCGAGCATCGACCCGACGACGACGAGCAGGATGACCCAGGGCAGCAGGTCCATGGACATCGGACGACCTCCGGCACGAACGCCGAAGGTCTCTCCGAGCGACACGGTCGTCGCACGGCCGCAGCGGGCCAGTCACCTGGCCGACGTGACGCCGCGGCACCGGGGGATACTCCCCTTCGCAACCTGAGGATACGACATCCGCCGCGGCTGTCACTGATCGAATCGTCCCGTCGCCGACGGCCGGATGGCAGGAGCGCCGCGATCGGCAATCGCGATCGGGACGCAGGGTCCCGGTGCCACTTGACACCGCCGAGCGATTGTAAGACTCTGCAACAAACATCTGCGGAGGGTGGGGATCGGTGGTCGGCGCACGGCGCGAGGAGCTCGGGCAACGGAGCGAGACCGTCCGCCGTGCGAACCTCAGCGCGATCGTCCGTGAGCTCCATCTTCACGGCCCGCTCACCCGCTCCGAGCTCGTCGCCCGCACCGGGCTGACGCGCAGCGCGATCCGCGCCCTGATCGGCGAGCTCGTCGCCGCCGAGCTGGTCAGCGAGGGGCCGTCGTCATCGCTGGGCGCACCCGGCCGCCCGTCCCCACTCGTCCAGCCGCGACCCGAGCGGGCCGCGGTCCTCGCACTCGACATCGCGGTCGATTCGCAGGCGGCGGCACTCGTCGGCCTCGGCGGGACCGTCCTGGCGGCCGAACGGACCGACCGGCCTCGCGGCCACCTCGCGGTCGACGAGGTCGTGGAGGATCTCGCCGCGCTTGCCGCAGCCGTCCGCGCCCGCGTCGACGGCCCGGAGCGACTGATCGGCATCGGCGTCGCCGTCGTCGGCATCGTGCG
>JBFKVO010000076.1:0-5846 GCA_041639095.1 Candidatus Limnocylindrales bacterium
GCCTTCGACGACGCGCGCCACGCCGAGATCTGGCTGACCGCCGACCGCGGCGGGCAGCTCGCCCAGTCACCCGACGCCAGCCCGGCCGAACTCCAGGCGATCGAGGCGCTGTCCAGGGTCGAGGTGCGGACCGCGCTCAACATGGCCGTCGACAGGGCCGCCTATGTCGAGGCGCTCTTCCGGGGGTTCGCGACGCCGATGACGCAGGGGTTCGTCCCGGGCGAGATCGCCCACGACCCGTCGATCGCTGCGTGGCGCTTCGACCCCGACGAGGCCCGCCGGATCCTTGCCGACGCCGGCTACCCGGACGGCTTCGAGGCGACCCTCGACATGTGCACCTGCGACGCAGCGATCGCCGACCTCGTGACCGCCGTCCAGGCCGATCTCGCCCGGATCGGCGTCCGGACGACGATCCGCGAGGCCGAGATCGGCGCGTTCAACGCGGCGTGGGCGGCCGGTGCGACCAACCCGATGCGCCTCTCGCGCCTGTCGTTCCTCGACCCGAACATCTACGCGCAGTTCTGGCTCCGGACCGGCGGCCTCCTGTCGCGGTTCAGCGACCCGCGGATGGACGAGCTCGTGGACGCACAGGCGGCGGCCCTCGACCCGGCCGAGCGACAGGCGATCCTCCGCGACCTCGCGCGCGAGACGCACGAGCAGGCACCGGCGATCTTCCTCGTCGGCTTCCAGAGCGTCTACGGCGTCGCGGCGACCGGCGTGTCCGGCTGGCAGCCGCACATCCTCGGACACGTCTCGGTCCTCGACACCGCCGTCGGCGGCTGACGCCGGGGCCGCGACCGTGGCCGGCTTCGTCGCCCGCCGGATCGGCTACCAGCTCGTCGTCCTCGTCGGCGTCGCGTTCATCGTCCACGCCCTCGTCCTGCTCTCGGCGGACCCGGCACGGGCGCTCCTGCCGCCGACGACGCCACCCGAGGCGGTCGAGGCGTTCCGCCGCGCACAGGGCTGGGACCAGCCGCTGCCGGTCCAGTTCGGCGCCTTCCTCGTGCGGGCCGCGCAGGGCGACTTCGGGACGTCGATCCGGTTCGGCCAGCCGGCCCTTGCGGTCGTCGCCGACCGGATCCCGGCGACGCTCGGGCTCGGGCTCGTCGGCCTCGCGATCGCGCTCATCGTCTCGGTCCCGCTCGGGTCGCTCGCCGCGCTGAGGCGCGGGACGTGGATCGACGGCGCGGTCCGCGGGTTCGCCGTCCTCGGCGCGTCGATCCCCGGCTTCGTGCTCGGGCAGGTCCTGATCCTCGTCGTCGCCGTCGGCCTGCGGGCGTTGCCGGTGTCGGGTGGCGGGACGATCGCGCACCTCGTCCTGCCGGGGATCGTCGTCGGGATCGGCTCGACGCCGGGGCTCATCCGGATCCTGCGAGCGAGCCTGCTCGAGGTCTACGGCCGCGACTACATCCGGACCGCGTTCGCGAAGGGCCTGTCCACGCGGGCGGTCCTCCTGCGCCACGCCCTGCGCAACGCCGCGATCCCCGTCGTGACGTTCCTCGCGTTCGACATCGCCGCGCTCCTGTCGGGCGTCGTCATCGTCGAACGGGTCTTCGCCTACCCGGGGATGGGCCTCCTCGCGGTCCAGGCGATCTCCGGGCGGGACCTGCCCGTCATCCAGGCGTTCGTCTTCGTCGCGGCGCTGACGATCGTCACGACGAACATCGCGCTCGACGTGGCGTATCGCCGCCTCGACCCGCGGATCCGGGCCGGCCGGTGACCGCCGGGACCGCACCTCCGGCCGCGACCGCACCTCGGGCCGCGACCGCACCTCGGGCCGCGATCCGCGCCGTGCGCCGCCATCCAGCAGGCGTCGCCGGCGTGGCGCTCGTCGCGGCCATCGTCGCGATCGCCCTCCTCGCGCCGGTCCTCGCGCCAGCCGGCCCGGAGGCCGGTGCGCTCCTCGACCGGCTCAAGCCCCCGGTCTTCGCCGGCGGTTCCTGGGAACATCCGCTCGGGACCGACAGGGCGGGCCGCGACATCCTCGCGCGGATCGTGTGGGGTGCCCGGACGACCCTCCTCATCGCCGTCGCCGCGACCCTCGGCGGGGGCCTCGTCGGCGTCCTCGCCGGCCTCGCCGCCGGCTGGCGCGGCCGCTGGACCGACGCCGTTCTCGGGCGCGTCGCCGACATCCAGCAGGCGATCCCGTTCGTCGTCCTCGCGATGGCGATCGTCGCGGTCGTCGGGCCGTCGCTCGTGAACCTCGTCGTCGTGCTCGGGCTCGCCGTGTGGCTGTACACGTACCGGATCGTCCGCGGCGAGGTCCTGGCGATCCACGAGCGGCCGTACATCGAGGCCGCCCGCGCGCTCGGGATCGGCGAGGCGCGGATCCTCTGGCGACAGGTGCTCCCGAACGTCGCCCCGTCGGTCGTCGTCGTGCTCACGCTCCTCGTGCCGCAGACGATCCTGTTCACGGCCGGGCTGTCGTTCCTCGGCCTCGGCGTCCCGCCGCCGACGCCGGAGTGGGGCAGGATGATCGCCGATGGGGCCGACTACCTGCGCACCGAGTGGTGGCTCACGCTCATGCCGTCCGCGGCGCTCGTCGTGACGGTCCTCGGCATCACGCTCGTCGGCGACTGGGTGCGCGACCTCGGCGACCCGTCGCTTCGGTCGCTGCGTGCGGCGCGCGCCGACGACGGCCGCTCGTCCGATCCCTGACGGCGCCTGCTCGAACGGCCGGCCGGGAAGGGCCCGTTTCGGGTAGAATGGAGGGCCCCGCCGCGCCCAAGGGCGGGGTTTTCCGTCGAGGAGGTGCCCGTGAACGGTCGACTGTCCCTTCAGAACAGCCGCCCCTCGTCGTCTGGCGACGGCAGCGAGCCCCTGAAGCACGTCATCGACGTCTACCGGCATCGCGACCAGACGATCACCTGTGTCTGTGGCTGGCACGGCAGCTGTGCCGCCGGCGAGCGCGGCGGGTCCGACTGGACCGCCCATCTCGCGGAGTTCCGCACGAAGAAGCGCTGAGCCCGCGTCCCCCATCGGGCCCCGGCCGGGCGCGCCCTGCGTGCTAGCATCGCGGCGCCCGTGGCCAACCCGACGTCGTTCCCCGCGTCGCCCCCGTTCGCGGTCCGCGCACGGCTGCTGACGCCGCTCGCGGCCGGCGATACCGCCCACGAGCCCGACGCGATCGTCGCCGTCGACGCCGACGGCCGGATCGCCTTCGCCGGCCCGGCGGCCGGCGCCACCGACGACATCCGCGCCTCGGCGATCGACCTGCGCCCCCTCATCGTCCTGCCGGGGCTGGTCGACCTTCACGTCCACCTCCCGCAGCTCCCGAACGCGGGTGTCGGCGCGGGCCTCGACCTGCTCACGTGGCTCGAGCGCCACATCTTCCCGCTCGAGCAGGCGTGGCGCGACCCCGACGTCGCGGCGAGGGCGACCCCGGCCGCGTTCCGGGCGTTCGCGCGCGCCGGGACGACGACCGTCCTCGCCTACGGGACCGTCTTCGCCGCCGCGATGGACGCGGCCTTCGCGGCCGCCGAGGAGCATGGGATCCGGGCCATCCTGGGCAAGGTGATGATGGACCGCGTCACGTACGACGAGAGCATCGACCCCTCGACGATCCTCGACCGCTCGCTGCGCGAATCCGCCGATCTCGCGGAGCGCTGGCACGGCGCCGCCGACGGGCGCCTCGGGTACGCGGTGACGCCCCGGTTCGCCGTCTCGTGCACGGCCGAGATGCTCCGCGAATCGGCGGCCCTCGCCGCCTCGACGGGCGCGTGGTGGCAGACCCACGTGTCCGAGGACGAGCACGAGATCGCCGAGGTCGGGCGCCTCTTCCCCGACGCGATCGACTACGTCGACGTCTACGACCGGGCCGGCGGCCTCGGCCCGCGGACCGTCCTCGCCCACGGGGTCCACCTCAACGATCGCGAAGTGACGCGCCTCGTCGAGACCGGCACCCGGCTCGCCCACTGCCCGGCCTCGAACCTGTTCCTCGCCTCGGGGGTCATGCCGCTCGCCCGGTTCCTCGAAGCCGGGCTCGTCGTCGGGCTCGGCTCGGACGTGGCGGCCGGGCCGGACCTGTCCATCTTCTCGGCGATGCGCGTCGGCGCCTACGTCCAGAACGCGTTGCGGGTCGTCGGCGGCGAGGAGCGACCGTCTCTCGGCCCGCTCGACTGGCTCCGGATGGGGACGCTCGGCGGGGCGCGCGCGCTCGGGATCGACGGCGCGGTCGGCTCGGTGGAGGTCGGCAAGGAGGCCGACATGATCCTCGTCGACGCCGCGTTCATCGCGCCCGTCCCGGGCGTCGAGGACGACGATCCCGCCGACCTCATGAGCCGCCTGATCTTCCGCCCCCACCCCGACATGGTGCGCGCGACGTTCGTCCGGGGACGCCGCCTCGACGGCCCCGTGGAGGCGACCCCCGTCTGAGCCGACCGGCCCTCAGCCCCGGGTCGGACCGATCATGGTGAGGACGACGACGCTCGGCTCGTCGGCCACGAGCGCGTGAGCTTCCCGGGGCGCGAGGTGGAGCCAGGAGCCCGGGACGAGGACGTGGTCCCGGCCGTCCGCGCGCAGGGTGATCCTGCCCGACAGGACCTGGACGACGACCTCGGCCGACGCGGTGTGTTCGGTGAGCTCCTGCCCGGCGTCGAAGCCGAACGCGACGAGACGGAGCCGCTCGTCCTCGAAGAGCCTGCGCGAGATCGTGCCGTCGGCCGGGATCGTGATCTCGGCCCGGACGTCGGGGATGGATGTGGCCATCGCGTCCTCCCGGTCGCGCGGCGCCCGGCGGCGACGCGTCCTGCCATCATGGACGCTGCGGCCATCTTCGTGCCGCGACACAGTGGCGCGGGAGGCAGACCTGGACGACACCTTCGACCTCGTCATCGTCGGCGGCACCATCGTGGACGGGACCGGGGCCGCCGGCCGACCGGGGACGGTCGCGATCTCCGGAGACCGGATCCGGATCCTGGAACCGGGCGACGAGGCCGGGGCGCACGCGGGTCGCCGGATCGACGCGTCGGGTCGGGTCGTCGCTCCCGGCTTCATCGACGTCCACAGCCATGCGGGTCTCGTCATCCTCGCCGAGCCACGCCACGAGCCGAAGGTCCGCCAGGGGGTCACGACCGAGCTCATCGGCGTCGACGGCAACGCGTACGCGCCGTTCGCCCGGCGCGAGGACCTCCTCGCGTTCGTCGAGCTCAACAGCGGCCTCGACGGACGGCCTCCGCTCGAGTACGACTGGGACACCGTCGCGAGCTACCTCGCCCGCTTCGATGGGACGGTCGCCGTGAACATCGCCTTCGTCGTGGGCAACTCCGCGCTCCGCGTCGACCAGATCGGCTGGGACACGGACCCGGCCACCGACGACGACATCGCCGGGATGCGGAGCCGACTGCGCGAGGCGATGGAGGAGGGTGCGTTCGGGCTGTCGAGCGGGCTCGACTACCCGCCAGGCTCGTACGCGTCGACCGACGAGCTCGTCGCGCTCATGGAGGAGGCGGGGCGGCTCGGGGGCATCTACCACACCCACGTTCGCTACGACCTGGGCGACCGGTTCCTCGACCCGTTCCGCGAGGCGATCGACATCGGCCGCCGATCCGGCGCGCCCGCCCACCTGACCCACTTCTACCACCGGACGCGCTACGCGGGCACGCCCGAGCACCTGCTCGAGCTCGTCGCCGACGCGCGTGCCGAGGGCCTCGACGTGACGTTCGACGCGTACCCGGCGGAGTGGGCGAGCACCCGGCTGCTCATCCTGCTCCCGCCCTGGGCGCAGGCGGGCGGGCCGAAGGCGACCAAGGAGCGCCTCGGTGACGGCGAGGTGCGGGCCGCGATCCGTCGCGAGTTCGTGGACCGCGGGGTCCTCTTCGCGGGTGCCGGCGGACTCGCCGACGTCC
>JBFKVO010000077.1:0-5818 GCA_041639095.1 Candidatus Limnocylindrales bacterium
GAAGCCGTTCAGCCTCCGCGAGCTGACCGCCCGGATCCGGGCGCTCTTCCGCCGAAGCGAGCAGGCCGCCGCCGGCGGCACGGCGACGCCGCCGCTCGTGGACCTCGGGACCGTCCAGGTGGATCTCGCCGGTCACCGCGTCCTGCGCGATGGCCGCGAGGTCCCGATCAAGCCGAAGGTCTTCGAACTCCTGGCGTTCCTCGTCCGCCACGCCGGGCAGGCGCTCTCGCGCGATCAGCTCCTCGAGAAGGTCTGGGGCTACGACTACACGGGCGAGACGCGGACCGTGGACGTCCACGTCCACTGGCTGCGTGCCGCGATCGAGGCGGACCCGGCTCGTCCCGCGCTCGTCCAGACGGTCCGCGGCGTGGGCTACGTGCTCCGCCGGCCGGTCTAGCGACGGCGCGCGCCGCGCGAGCGGTGTGCGATGCTCGACGAGGTGGACTGGCTCGTCGTCACCTTCGTGGCCGCCCAGGCGATCGTCCTCGCGGTCGTCGCCGTCATCGCGATCGAGCGTGGACGCGACCTCGAGACGATCGCGGGGAGCCTCGCCGACGACGCCGAGGCCGCGTCCCCGGATGGCGGCGGCCTTCGTGGGCGAGCCGCGGACGCGGTCGAGCGCGTGCGCCGGCTGCGTCGCCGCGCCGAGGCGGCCGAGACGGCCGCCGACCAGCGGGTCCGCGACCTTGCGTATCTCGCCGACCTCGTCGGGGTCGGGATCATCCGGCTCTCCGACGATCTGCGGGTCGAGCTCGCGAACCGGGCGGCACACGTGTTCCTGGCGCGGCCTGCCGGTTCGATGGTCGGTCGCACGGCGATCGAGGCGATCGGCGACGACCGGATCGAGGCGATCGTCCGGGCGGCGCTGGCCTCCGGGTCCGTGAACGACGAGGTCGAACGGCCCGGCCCCGACGGCGCCACGCTCCTCGTCCGGGCGCGCCGCTCACCCGTGCTCGGGATCTGGGTCGTGCTCGAGGACGTCGCCGAGCTGCGCCGCCTCCAGCGCATCCGAGCCGAGTTCATCGACAACCTGAGCCACGAGCTGCGCACCCCGATCACGACCGTCGGCCTGCTCGCCGAGACGCTCGCCCGGGATGCCGACGCGGCCGGGGACGCGGTCCCGGAGAAGATGCGCGAGCGGATCGCGAAGCTCGAGGTGGAGACGGGGCACATCGGCCAGATGGTCGCCGAGCTCCTCGACCTGGCGCGGATCGAGAGCGGCGGCCGCCAGGTCCATCTCGACGACGTCGACCTCGCGAAGGTCGCGGTCGAGTCGGTGGAGCGCCTCCGGCCGTTCGCCGATCGCCAGGGGATCGAGCTCACGGTCGATGTTCCGGACGCCTGTCCACGCGTCCGCGGCGAGGGCGACCGCCTGGCCCAGGTGTTCGCGAACCTCATCCACAACGCGGTGAAGTTCAGCCACGCGGGCGGGACCGTCCGCGTCACCGTCCGGGTCGGCGAGGGCGTGCTCGTCGCGTCCGTGGCCGACGACGGGGTCGGGATCGCGGCCGCCGACCTGCCGCGCGTCTTCGAACGCTTCTACAAGGCGGATCGAGCCCGCGTCCGGGCCGGCGGGACGGGCCTCGGGCTCGCGATCGCGCGCCACGTCGTCGAGGGCCACGGCGGCGCGATCTCGGCGGAGTCGCGCGAGGGTGCCGGCTCGACGTTCACGTTCACGCTCCCGCTGCCCTCGGTCTAGGGTTCGGGCGCTAGGGGTTCAGGTCCTCGACGTTCCCGGACACCAGGTAGACGACGTCCTCGGCGATGTTCGTCACGCGGTCCCCGATCCGCTCGATGTAGTACGCCGCGAACAGGATCTGGGTCCCGCGCTCGACGTTCGCCGGGTCCGCCCGCATGAGGTCCACGACTTCCGAAAAGATCGCGTGATATCGGTGGTCGATCTCGTCGTCGCCCGAGGCGACCTCGCGAGCCGCGACGACATCGACCGCCACGAGCGCCTGGAGGATCCCGCGCAGCAGCTCGGCGGCGAGCCGGCCCATCTCGGGCAGGTCGACGTAGCGCTTCAGCGGCGGCTCGGCGGCGAGCTTCCGGGCCTGCTTCGCGACCGACCCGGCATGGTCGCCGATCCGCTCGAGTTCGTACGTGACGTGGTCGAGCGCGAGCAGGAAGCGGAGGTCGCGGGCGACCGGCTGCTGGGTGGCGATCGTCCGGGCGATGAGCGCTGACACCTCCCGCTGCGCGTCGTTCACGAGCCGGTCCTGGGCGATGACCTCGACCGCGAGATCGGCGTCGTGGGCGACGAGGGCGTCGATCGCGGCGAGGATCTGGCGCTCCACGAGCGCCCCCATCCGCAGCACGCCGTCCTTGATCGCGCGTTCGTCCCGGTCGAGCCCGGGCCGTGCAGGCTGTCCCGCTGCGGCGTCGCCCATGCCGGTCACCTCGCTCACCCGAACCTGCCGGACACGTAGTCCTCGGTCAGCCGGTCGCGTGGGTTCGTGAAGATCTCCTGGGTCGGGCCCCGCTCCACGACGAAGCCGGCCCGGTCGTCGCCCATCGTCATGAAGATCGTCGTGTCCGACACGCGCGCTGCCTGCTGCATGTTGTGCGTCACGATGACGATCGTGTAGTCGCGCGACAGCTCGGTCATGAGCTCCTCGATCTGGAGCGTCGAGCGCGGGTCGAGCGCCGAGCACGGCTCGTCCATGAGGATGACCTCCGGCTCGACCGCGATCGTGCGCGCGATGCACAGTCGCTGCTGCTGCCCGCCCGACAGCGCGAGACCCGACTGGCGGAGCTTGTCCTTGACCTCGTCCCAGAGGACGGCGCGCCGCAGGCTGCGTTCGACGAGCTCGTCGATGTCGCCGGTGTAGCCGTTGATGCGGGCCCCGAACGCGACGTTGTCGTAGATCGACTTCGGGAACGGGTTCGGCTTCTGGAAGACCATCCCGATCCGGCGTCGGACGACGACCGGGTCCACGGCCGGTCCGAACAGGTCGTGGCCGTCGAACGAGATGCGGCCGTCGATCCGGTATCCGGGCACGAGGTCGTTCATCCGGTTGAGCGTGCGCAGGAGCGTCGTCTTGCCGCAGCCGGACGGGCCGATGAGGGCGGTGATCCGCTTCCGCTCGACCGCGAGGCTGACGTCGCGCACGGCACGGAATCCGCCGTACCAGCACGACACGTCGTCGAGCGCCAGCACGGCGTCGACGCTCATCGGGCCGGGCGCACCGGATGGGTCGGGCGTCGCGTCCTCGGGCCGGCCTCCTTCGGGGCCGGGATCGGCGGGCCCGACCGGGCGCCGGAGGCGGACCGGGGGGCTGGCCGGACGCTCGGCCGTCGCGGGGTCGGTGGCGGTCTCGAACGGCACAGTCACGGGAGACACCTCTACCACTGGATCGAGCGGGACAGTCGGGCGCGGATGATGAGCGCGAGGGCGTTCAGGGCGAGCATGAGCGCGAGGACCACGGCGATCGCCGCCGCCGAGATCGCCTGGAAGTCGGCCTGCGGGCGCTGCGCCCACTGGTAGACCTGGATCGGGAGCACGGTGTAGCCGCCCTGGAACGGGTCGGGCAGGAACGTCACGAACGTGAATGCGCCGACGAGGACGAGCGGGGCCGTCTCACCGATCGCGCGCGCCATCGCGAGGATGATCCCGGTCATGATCCCCGGCGCGGCCGCGGGCAGGACGGCCCGGCGCACCATCTGCCAGCGGGTCGCCCCGAGCGCGAGCGCCCCTTCGCGCTGGCTGTCGGGGACGGCCTTCAACGCCTCGATCGAGGCGATGATCACGACCGGCAGGATGAGCAGGGTGAGCGTCAGCGCGCCGGCCAGGAGCGTGAAGCCGAGCCCGGCAAGCCGGACGAAGAGCGCCAGGCCGAAGATGCCGTAGATGACCGACGGGACCCCGGACAGGTTGGCGATGTTCGTCCGCAGGATCCGGCTGAGCCGACCGGCCGGCGCGTACTCGGACAGGTAGACGGCGGCGGCGACACCGGTCGGGAACGCGAGCAGGCCGACGATCACCGAGATCTGGAGCGAGCCGACGATCGCGGGCAGGATGCCCGCGCGCTCCGGGCGGCGCGAGGGGACGCCCGTCAGGAAGTCGGCGTCGAGCCAGGGGAGGCCGCGCGACAGGATGTCCCAGAGGAGGAGCGCGAGGGCGAGGAGGAGCACGCCGATGGCGGCCACGGCGACGCCCGCGAACGCGATGCCGGCGGCGCGCCGGCGGGTGAGGGCCGGCCGGAAGGTCGGCGTGGCCCGGACGGCGGTCGCAGCGCTCATCCGTAGCCCGTCCGGAAGCGCGCGACGATGCGGTTGCTCAGGATGTTCAGCGCGAGCGTCATCGTGAACAGCACGGCCGCCACCGCGAACAGCGCCTTGAACTGGACCGAGCCCTGCGGCGTGTCGCCGAGGCTGATCTGGACGATGAACGCGGTCATCGTCTGGATGCTCTCGGTCGGGTCGAGGGTCAGCTGCGGGTTCGTGCCCACGGCGAGGACGACCGCCATCGTCTCGCCGATCGCCCGGCTCATCGCGAGGATGATCGAGGCCATGATCCCGGACAGCGCAGCCGGCACGACGACGGAGCGCACGACCTCGAACCGGGTGGCGCCCATCGCGTATGCCCCTTCCCGCATCCCGCGCGGGACGGCGCGCAGCGCGTCCTCGGAGATCGAGGCGATCAGCGGCGTGACGAGCAGGCCGACGACGAGCCCGCCGGACAGCGCAGAGAAGGTCCCGATCACGTCCTTCCCGAGGAGCGGCTGGAGGACGTTCGGGGCGAGGAAGTAGAGGGCGAAGAACCCGAGGACGATCGTGGGGATCCCGGCGATCGTCTCGAGGATCGGCTTCACGACTCCGCGCACCCGCGGCGACGCGTATTCGGCGAGGAGGATCGCGCTCAGCAGGCCCAGCGGGATCGCGACGACGAGGGCGATCGCGGCGACGAGGAGCGTGCCCGCGGCCAGCGGCAGGATCCCCCACGCGTAGGGCTTGATCGACGCCGACCAGACGGTCCCGGTGAAGAACTCGAGCGGGCTGACCTCGCCGAAGAAGCCCACGGTCTCGACCGCGAGGACGGCGACGATCCCGAACGTCGTGAGCACACCGAGCGCGGCCGCGGACCGGAGGAGGGCCTCGGCCGCGCGCTCGGTCCAGGGCCGGCGCCTCGACAGCGCGAGGGGCCGCCCCGCGGCGCTCGCTGCGCTCACCGCCCGAGCGCCTCCGCCCACGCCTCGCGCTGCGCCTGGAGGGTCGCCTCCGGCAGCGCCACGTAGCCGACCTCGGCCGCGAGGACGCTCGCGTTGTCGAGGTAGAAGTCGACGAAGGCCTCGAGCTCCGGTCGCTCGGCGGCCGCTCCGGCATCCGGGTAGATGAACAGCGGCCGCGAGAGCGGTGCGTAGCTGTTGTCGTTGATCGTCGCATCGGTCGCTTCGACGCAGCCGCTGCCGCCGTCCACCGCGACCGCCGCGACCTTGTCGGCGTTCTCGACGAAGTACGCGTACCCGAAGAAGCCGATCGCGTCGATGTCGCCGCCGACGCCCGTCACGAGCACGTTGTCGTCCTCGGACTGGGTCGCGAAGCGGGTGGCGGCGTCCGTCTCGCCGTTGATCTCCTCGGTGAAGTAGTCGAACGTGCCCGAGTCCGCGCCCGGCATGTAGCGGACGACCGGACGGTCGGGAAAGCCGGCTCGAACGTCGCTCCACTGCAGCCGCTCGGGCGAGTCGGGCCCATAGATCGCGGCGAGCTCGGCGACCGTCAGGCACACCGCGAAGTCGTTGTCGGGATGGACCACGACCGTCAGCCCGTCGATCGCGACCTGGAGCTGGACCCAGTCGATGCCGTTCGCCTCGCACGC
>JBFKVO010000078.1:0-5816 GCA_041639095.1 Candidatus Limnocylindrales bacterium
GCCGAGATCGGCAAGAACGTCGCGGTCGAGGTCCCGATCGTCGGCGACGCGAAGCGCGTCCTGCGCTCGCTCCTCTCGATGGTCCCGGAGGTGGACCCGGCGGAACGCGCGGAGTACGTCGCCGAGCTCGCCCAGTGGCGCGAGGAGTCGGAGGCGAGCAGCTGGCACGGCTCGGGCGCCTGGCGGGACGGCCTGCTCTCGGCCGACTACGTCGTCGCCCGGATCGGCGAGCTCACCGGGCACAGCGCGACCTACGTCGCCGACGTCGGCCAGAACCAGATGTGGCTCGCGCGCTACGCCGGGTTCCGCGAGCCGAACAGCCACGTCAGCTCGGGCGGTCTCGGCACGATGGGCTTCAGCGTGCCGGCGGCGATGGGCGCCGCGCTCGGCCGCCCCGACCGGGAGACGTGGGCGATCACCGGCGACGGCGGGTTCCAGATGACCTTCCAGGAGCTGATGACGCTCGTCCAGGACCGGATCCCGGTGAAGATCGCCCTCTTCGACAACAAGAAGCTCGGGATGATCCGCCAGTGGCAGGAGATCATCTACGCCGGGAACTACCACTCGGCGCACCTGCTCGGCCCGGACTACCTGAAGCTCGCCGAGGCCTTCGGGATCCCGGCCTTCAGCGCCGCGACACCGGACGACGTGGACGACGCGATCCGCCGCGCCCAGGCGGTCGACGGGCCGGCGCTCATCTGGTTCCAGATCGCCGAGGAGCAGAACGTGTTCCCGATGATGCCGGCCGGCAAGGGCCTGTCGGACCTCATCGAGAAGTGGGGCGGGGCGGACGAATGAGCGCCGATCCATCGCGCAACGGCGTGGACCCGGGCGCCACGGCGCCCGGCTCGCCGGCCGCCGCCGGGTCGGTCCCGGCGCACACCGTCCCGCCGTCCCGCGCGCTGCCCGGAGGGGGCGCGCTGCGAGTCCACCGGCTCGTCGCGCTCGTCGTGGACCGGCCGGGCGTCCTGAACCGCGTCGCGAGCCTCATGCGCGCGCGCAACTTCAACATCGACTCGCTCGCGGTCAGCCGGACCGACAAGGCCGACATCAGCCGGATGACGATCACCCTGCACGGCGACGACGTCGCGGTCGAGCAGGCGACGAAGCAGCTCTACCGGCTCATCGACGTGCTCAAGGTCCAGGACGTCACGAGCGAGCCCACCGTCGAGCACGAGCTCGCGCTCGTGAAGATCCGGGCGACCGATTCCACGCGCGCCGAGATCCTCAAGCTCGTCGAGCTGAGCCGCGGCCGGGTGGTCGACGTCTCGCCCGAGGCCGTCATCGCCGAGGTCAGCGGGCCGGAGGCCGAGGTCGACGCCTTCGTCGCGCTCGTCCGCTCGTACGGCATCAAGGAGCTCGTCCGCACCGGGTCGGTGGTGATGGCGCGGGGATCCCAGTCGATCGAGGAGGCGCTGAAGCGATGACCGCGAGGATGTACTACGACAACGACGCCGACCCGGCGGCGCTCGCCGGGAAGACGGTCGCGATCATCGGCTACGGCAGCCAGGGCCACGCTCACGCGCGCAACCTCCATGAGTCCGGCGTCGACGTCGTCGTCGGGCTTGCGCCCGGCTCGAAGAGCCGCGCGCTCGCCGCCGAGGCGGGGCTGCGCGTCGCCGACGTCGCGGACGCCGTCGGCGAGGCCGACGTCGTGATGATCCTCGTGCCCGACACCGCCCAGAAAGCCGTGTACGACGCGGAGATCGGGCCGAATCTCCGGCCCGGACAGCTGCTGATGTTCGCCCACGGCTTCAACATCCACTTCGGGCGGATCGACCCGCCCGAGGGCGTGGACGTCGGGATGGTCGCCCCGAAGGGTCCCGGCCACCTGGTCCGCAGCGTGTACGAGGCGGGCGGCGGGGTCCCGGCCCTGTTCGCGATCCATCGCGATCCGTCGGGCACGGCCCGCGACCGCGTCTTCGCGTACGCGCGGGCGCTCGGCTGCATGCGCGCGGGGATCCTCGAGACGACATTCAAGGAGGAGACCGAGACCGATCTCTTCGGTGAGCAGGCGCTCCTGTGCGGCGGCGTCTCGTCGCTCGTGAAGGCCGCGTTCGAGACGCTCGTCGAGGCCGGCTACCAGCCCGAGCTCGCGTACTTCGAGACGATGCACGAGCTGAAGCTCATCGTCGATCTCATGTACCGGGGCGGCCTCAACTTCATGCGCTTCTCCGTGTCCGACACGGCCGAGTACGGCGACTATGTGTCCGGGCCGCGCGTCGTCGAGGGGGCCAAGGCGACGATGCGCGACGTGCTCGCGGAGATCCAGTCGGGCGCGTTCGCGTCCCGCTGGATCGAGGAGAACGAGACTGGCCGCCACGAGTTCGAGCGGCTCCGCGCGCAGGACCGCGACCACCAGATCGAGCGGGTCGGCGCCGAGCTGCGCTCGAAGATGCCGTTCCTCAACCCGGTCGTCGTCCGCGCCGGCGAGGCGCAGGCCGGGGCCGGGTCGGCGGCCGCCGGGGCCGCGGCCGGGGCGGGCGCGGGCGGGACCACCGGCCAGGGGAGGGCGTGATGGCTGCGATCCCGCGCCCGTCGGGACCGTTCGTCCCGGCGGGCACCGTCCGGATCTTCGACACGACCCTGCGTGACGGCGAGCAGGCACCGGGCGCGGGCCTCACGGCCGCGGAGAAGCTCGAGGTCGCCCGCCAGCTCGTCCGCCTCAAGGTCGACGTCATCGAGGCCGGCTTCCCGGCCGCATCGCCGGGCGATTTCGATGCCGTCCACCGGATCGCCCGCGAGTCGAAGGGCGTCGCCGTCGCCGCGCTCGCGCGCTGCCGCGACGGCGATCCGCAGCGCGCGGTGGAGGCGATCCGCGTGGCGGAGCGTCCCCACCTCCACGTGTTCATCGCCACGAGCGATATCCACCTCAAGCACAAGCTCCGGATGGACCGCGACCAGGCGCTCGCCGAGGCCCGCCGCTGGGTGAGCTTCGGGCGCAAGATGCTCGGCGCGGACGCCGAGATCGAGTTCAGCGCCGAGGACGCGTCGCGGACCGACATCGACTACCTCATGCAGGTCTACGAGGCGGTCGTCGACGCCGGCGCGTCCACGATCAACATCCCCGACACCGTCGGTTACGCGATCCCGTCCGAGTTCGGCGCCCTCGTCGGCCGGGCGGTCGAGCTCGTCGGGCGCGACGCGACCGTCAGCGTCCATTGCCACAACGACCTCGGGCTCGCGACGGCCAACACCCTCGCCGCCGTGCAGGCCGGGGCGCGCCAGGTCGAGGTGACGATCAACGGCCTGGGCGAGCGCGCCGGCAATGCCTCGCTCGAGGAGGTCGTGATGTCGCTTCGGACCCGGCCGACGCAGTTCCCCGACCTCTCGACCGGCGTGCAGACCGAGCAGATCACGGCCGCCAGCCGCCTCGTCAGCTACCTCACGGGCTTCGCCGTCCAGCCGAACAAGGCCGTCGTCGGCGGCAACGCGTTCGCCCACGAATCGGGCATCCACCAGGACGGCGTCATCAAGAACCCGCTGACCTACGAGATCATGACCCCCCAGTCGGTCGGTCTCACCGGCAGCCAGCTGACGATCGGCAAGCTGTCGGGGCGGCGCGGGCTCCAGGGCAAGCTGCGCGAGCTCGGCCACGACATCGAGGGCGAAGCGCTCGACGCCATCTACCGCCAGGCGATCGCCCTCGCCGACGTGAAGAAGGAGGTCACCGACGCCGACCTGCTCGCGCTCGTCGAGCAGCGCGCCTCCGAGGTGCCGGCGTCCGTGTCGATCCTCGGCTGGAGCGTCACCTCGTCGCACGGCGGGAACGCGGTCGGGACGGTGTCGCTCATGGTCGCGGGCGAGGAGCGTGCCGTCGAGGCGACCGGCAACGGCCCGGTGAACGCGCTCTACTCCGCGGTCGACCAGGCGATCCAGCCGGTCCTCGGCTGGCACCCGGTCCTGACCGAGTACGAGATCAAGGCGGTGTCGGCCGGCGAGGACGCGCAGGGCCAGGTGCTCGTGCGCTGCCGGCGTTCCTCGGACGAAGGCCCCGGCGCGCTCGTCGTGTCCGGCCACGGCCTCTCGACGAACATCATCGAGGCCTCGCTCGAGGCGTACCTCGTGGCGGTGAACAAGCTCCACGGCGCCGAGATCAACGGCGTGTCGGTGGCGTTCGCGTCGCGCCGGACGATCGAGGAGCCCTCGTGACGGAGGACGGCCTTCGCGGCCCGGTCGACGGCCGTGCGCGCGCCGTGACGTACCGCGTCGTCGCGATCCCCGGCGACGGGGTCGGCCCGGAGGTGATCGCCGCGGGCCGGCGCGTCCTCGACGCGGCTGGCGCCCGGTTCGGCTTCGCGATCGACTGGGCGGAGATCGTCGCCGGGGGGATCGGGATCGACACCCACGGGGTCGCGATCCGCGACGAGGACGTCGCGGCCGCCGGCGCTGCCGACGCCGTCTACCTCGGCGCGGTCGGCGGTCCTCGCTGGGACGACCCGAACGCGGCGGTCCGCCCCGAGCAGGCCCTCTTCGCCCTGCGCGGCGGCCTCGGCCTGTTCGCGAACCTGCGGCCGGTCACGATCCATCCGGCCCTCGTCCCGTCGTCACCGCTCCGGTCGGAGCTCCTCGACGGCGTCGACCTGCTGATCGTCCGCGAGCTGACCGCCGGTCTCTACTTCGGCCGCCCGTCGGAGGAGCGCCGCGACGACGGGGGTGCCCGCCACGCCGTCGACACCCTCGCCTACACGGAGGGGGAGATCCGGCGCGTGGTCCGCCTGGCGTTCGAGCTCGCGCGCGGCCGCCGCGGCCGGCTGATGAGCGTCGACAAGGCCAACGTCCTCGCGACGTCGCGCCTGTGGCGCAAGGTCGTGGACGAGGTCCGCCCCGACTTCCCGGACGTCGGGGTCACCCACCAGCTCGTCGATTCGTGCGCGATGCTCCTCGTGAAGTCGCCCGCCGCGTTCGACGTCCTCGTCACCGAGAACCTGTTCGGGGACATCCTGTCCGACGAGGCGAGCGTGCTCGCCGGCTCGCTCGGGATGCTCCCGTCGGCGTCGCTCGGCGAGCGCCGCACGGCGCACGGCATCTTCGGCATGTACGAGCCGATCCACGGCTCCGCACCCGACATCGCCGGGCAGGATCGCGCGAACCCGATCGGGACGATCCTGTCGGGTGCGATGCTCCTGCGCTGGTCGCTCGGGCGCCCGGACGCCGCCGACGCCGTCGAGGCGGCGGTGAGCCGAGCCCTCGACGACGGCTGCCGGACCGGCGACCTGCTGGCCGTCCCCGGCCGTCCGACCCTCGGCACGGCCGCGTTCACCGATGCGGTCGTCGAGCGTCTCGCGGCCAGCCCGGTCGTCGAGGAGGTCGCGCGATGACCGTTCCCGGGACCCGGCCGATGCCGCCCGCCGACGGACCCGTCGTCCTCTACGACACGACGCTCCGCGACGGGACCCAGGGCGAGAACATCACCCTCTCGCTCGCCGACAAGCTGCGGATCGCGCGGATGCTCGACGAGTTCGGGATGCCGTACATCGAGGGCGGCTGGCCGGGCTCCAACCCGAAGGACATCGAGTTCTTCCGGGCGGCGCGGACGATGACCTGGCAGACGGCGCGCCTCGCGGCGTTCGGATCGACGCGCCATCGCGCCAACCGGCCCGAGGCGGACCCGAACCTCCACGAGCTCGTCGCGGCCGAGACCCCGGTCGTGACGATCTTCGGGAAGAGCTGGCTCCTGCACGTCACCGAGGTCCTCGGCGCCACGCCCGCGGAGAACCTCGACATGATCGCGGAGAGCGTCCGCTTCATCGTCGAGCGCGGCCGCGAGCTGGTCTACGACGCGGAGCACTTCTTCGACGGGTACCGCACCGACC
>JBFKVO010000079.1:0-5740 GCA_041639095.1 Candidatus Limnocylindrales bacterium
CGACGCCCACTCCGCGTCGAGATCGTGCTGGCGCCGCGCGAGGTAGCCGTCGACGGCCGCCGACCCGAGCCGGCTCGCGGCCGCGCGGAGCTCCCGCATCCAGCCATCGAGCTCGCCCCGCGCCCACGCGAGGCCGTCGCGGACGACCCAGGCTGTCACGGCGTCGCCACCCATCCCGCGACGTCCCGCCTCGGACAGGAAGTAGGTCGCGCCGCCGCGGGCGAGGTCGCGCTGCCAGTCGCGGACGTCGTTGAGCATCTGGTGCCAGCGCCCGAGCCGGTCCGCGAGGTCGTACCAGGCGTCGAGGACGTCGCCGCGGCCGGCGTGGAGGCAGACCGCGGCAAGCGGGATTCGGACGCCGGCGGTCTTCCGCGCGCTCGCCGCGAGGAACGCCGCCCGATCGATGTCCGCAAGCGACGCCTCCTTCGCGGCGGTCTCCGAGCTCAGGAGCGACGCAGCGGCGAGCTCGTCCCAGAAGGCGTGGCCGGCGGGGAAGCGGCGCTGGTACGTCCGGATGTACTCGGTGTGGAGGACGACGACCGCCGGGACTGCCGCGCGCGGCACCTCGCGATCGCCGTCCATCAGGTCGTCGAGGAGGCGCACGACGAGGTAGCCCGTGACGCTCGCGTAGGCGACGTCGTCGTGGAACGCCCGGTCGGGCGCGTCCGCGAGCGTGGTGCCCGCCCACCACGGAAGGTGGACGAGCGGGTACGCGCGCGGAGAGGCGAAGTAGCGTTCCCGGGGGTTGCCGCGGGTCAGGCCGCCGAGCCAGTCGCCGACGGCGGCGGCGAGTGCTGGCGCGTCGGCGCGCAGCCGATCGTCGAGCCGGCCGAGCGCTCGCCCCACGACGGCCTCGACGCCGTCGTCGGGTGGCCGGGGTCGCTCAGCCACGGACGAGCGACGGCTCGGGCATCGCGTCCGGCTCCGGCACGAGACCAAGCTCGCGGACGGCGCCCGCCGCCGCCAGCCGGTCGCGCGCCGTCTCGAGCGCGGTGGCCCGCTCCGCCTCTTCCTCGGCGCGGAGGCCGAGTTCGAGCCAGGCGCGGCCCTCCTCGTAGGGCATGTCGAGGTCGCCCGCGAGTCGGGCCGCCCGGCGCCACTCGCGTGCCGCGCTGCGCACGTCGCCACGCAGCCAGGCGTGGGTCCCGCCGAGCATCGCCGCCCGGGGCCGCCCGATCGGGAACACGGCGGCGAACTTCCGGAGCCGCGCGAGAGCGTGGGTCGCGAGGCCCTCGATCCCCGGGACGCGCTCGCCCGCCGCCCACAAGCGCAGGTACGTCTCGGCCGCGCCGGCGTATCCGAGGAACGTGCCGTAGTACGAGGGTCGGAGCGCGGCGAGCGCGCGGTCGATGTCCTCGCTCGCGCCGAGCGCGTGGCGCTGCCGGCCGCGATCCTGCTCGATGAGCGTCAGGACGCCGAGATAGGCGATCCGCGTGTCGTCGGCGAGATCGCGCTCGTCCGCGACGAGGGTCGCGAGCGGTTCGAGCGCGCCGAGAGCCTCGTCCATCAGGCCCATCTGCCAGGCGCAGTACGCGGTCCCGACGAGGGCGTCGATCTCATAGCGCCGGTCGCGCCGTACGCGCGCGTTGGCCGCAAGCTCCTCGGCGTGCTCGCGGCCGGCAGCGAACGCTCCGCGGACGTACTCGAGCTGCATGAGGTTCGCCACGGCGTCGTCGAGGCGGCGCCGGTCGCCGAGGCGGCGGGCCGTGCCGCGCACCGAGAGGAATCGCGTGCGCGCCGCGTCCCATTGCGCCGCGCCCGTGCGGTAGAAGCCGATGACGATCTCGACGATCTCGTGCGTCGTGAGGTCGTCCACGTCCGCGAGTCGCTCGCCCGCGCGGGCGAGGTACCACTCCGCGGGGCCGGGCAGCGGGATCACGCCGAGGAGCGCGCCCGTCCCCGACAGGCCTCGCGCGATCTCGGGCGGGCTCCCCGACCGCTCGGCGTCGTTGAGGATGCGGATGACCGAATAGAGCGGGAGGAGCGTCTCGTGGCTGTAGTACGTCGCCTCCGCGAGGCGCTCGTAGGCACGGCAGACCGCGACGAGCTCCGCGCGCTGGTCGGCGGACAGGCGCCGAACCTCGCGGAGCAGCCCGCCCCGACGGAGCAGCTGGCGGATGAGCTCGCCGAGGACCGCGAGCGCCTGGCCGACGGTCCCGGCCGGGGCCGGACGACCCATCATCCGGAGGCCCGCTTCGAGATGCGTCCGACCCGGTCGGTAATGCGACATGTGGACATGCGCCTCACCGAGCTGGAGATGCCACGGTGCGAGGCGTTCGGGCTCGATCGCGATCCGCTCGGCGTCGGCGATCCGGAGCGCCTCCTCGAGCGACGCGATCGCCTCCTCGTTCGAGAACGTCGCGATCGCCTCGGCGCCGGCCCGCTCGAGGTAGGCGATCGCGCGGACCGCGTCCCCGGCCCGCCGCCAGTGATGCGCGAGGAACGCGAGGAACGGCCGCAGGTCGTCGGCGAAGCGCTCCTCCGTCCAGCGCGCGAGGGCCGCATGGAGTGTCTGCGCCTGCGCGCTGACCATGAGGTCGTAGGCGATCTCCTGCGCGATGACGTGGCGGAACGCGTACGTGGGGTCGGACAGGCCCGGAACGGGGGCGATGAGGGCGAGGCGCGTCAGCGACGCGAGGTGGCGGTCGAGCTCGTCCTCCTCGACGGGGATCGGGTAGATCCCTCGGAGGGTGCTCAGCGCGAAGCGGTTGCCGATGACGCTGGCGACCTTGATCGTCATCGCCTCGCCCGGCGGGAGCTGGTCGAGGCGCGACACGATCACCCGCTGGACCGTGTCCGGGATGATCGCGCTGCCGACGCCGCCGGCCTGCGTCGTCGCTCGGACCAGCCCGCCCTCGACGACGATCCGCCCCGAGTCGCGCAGGGCATAGGTCAGCTGCTCGATGAACAGCGGATTCCCCTCGGCACGGTCCTGGATGAGCGTGGCGACCGGGTTGGCGATGCGGCTCGCGCCGGTCCGCTGGCAGGCGAGCGCCACCGCGTCCTCGGCCGACAGCCCGCCGAGACGGAGCGTGAGGACCTCCCCGGGAGCCGACGCGAGCGGGTCCACGTCCTGGGCGCCTGCGGGGCGCCGCGTCACGACGAGCATGATCCCGGTGAGCTCCGCGTGGACGCGCTGGAGGAGGCTCCAGGACGCGGAGTCGAGCCAGTGGACGTCCTCGAGGAGGACGACGAGCGGCGCCCCGGCGGCCGCCCGCGCGAGCGCCCGGACGAGCACGTCGCGCGTGTTGTCGCCACGGACCGCGCCGGCGAGCCGCCCGGTGACCTCGCTGTCCGGGAGGTCGAGCGACAGGATCGGCGAGAGCAGCGGCGCAAGACCCGGGTCGACGTCGGCGTCGCGCAGGTACCCGACGACGCGCTCCGAGCGCGCTGCCCGGTCGCGCGTTCCCTCGAGACCGACGACGTGCTCGACGACCGGTCGCCACGCGTGATAGGGCGTGGCCTCCTCGATCTCCTCGGCGGCGCCGGCCAGCGTCCTGATCCGCCGCTCACGGGCCCGCGCCATGATCTCGTCCGCGAGCCGCGACTTGCCGATCCCGGGCTCGCCCTCGAGGACGACGAGCGACCCGCGCCCGTCGATGAGCGCGTCGAGCATCTCCGTCGCCGACGCGAGCTCGTCGGCCCGGCCGATGATCGGTTCGCGCCGTTCCACGACGGCGTCCGGCGTCCGGACCCGGTAGACGTCGGTCGGGGTCGCCATCCCCTTGAGGACGAAGGCGGCGAGCCGCTCGAAGGCGAGCCTCCCCGGGGCGTCGTCGTGCGTGGCGACATCGCACAGGACCCCGTCGTCGCCGGCCGCGAGCATGAGTCGCGCCGCGACGTTGACGTGCTGGCCGAGGACCGCGAAGTCGCGCCGACGGGCGTTGCCGACGGGGCCGCCGAACGCCTGGCCGGTCGCCACGCCGATCCCCGACGCGAGCCCAAGGCCGCCGAGCTCGTCGCGGAGCCGGAGGGCGGCCTCGAGCGCGCGGCCCGCGTCGTCGACATGGGTGAACGGCGGGACGCCGAAGGCGGCGACGATCGTCGTGCCCTTCTCGTCCATGGTGATCTCCTTCACCCAGCCGTCGAAGCGGGCGAGGGTCCGCTGGGTGGCGAGCGTCACTTGCTGGAGGAGCTCGAGCGCGTCGCCGGAGCCGCGACGGATGCCGCGCACGTTGATGAACATCACGGTGGTCCGCCGCATCTCGCCGAGCCAGTCGGCCTGGCCCGCGTCGAGGCGCGCGAGACAGGTCTCGGGGATGTAGCCGCGCACGAGGGCCAGCTGCTCGACCGGGATCGTGATGGGTTCGAGCGCGCGTGGCTCGAGGCCCTGGCTCGCCGAGCGGATCCGCACGTACCCGCGGGTGACGGACTGTCCGACGAACTGCGTCTCGATGAGCGTCCACGCCTCCGGCGTCGCGATGAGGTCGCCGGTGGCGAGATGTGCCTCGAGGCTCGAGAGCTGCTCGACGGCGGGTCCCGTCAGGAGGAAGTGCCAGCGCTCGGTCTCGCCTCCGACGTGGGTCGCGGCGACATCGCCCGCGCAGAGGCCGACCTTGAGCGACAGGCGCTCGCCATCC
The DNA here is from genome assembly GCA_041639095.1 of Candidatus Limnocylindrales bacterium. Taxonomy (GTDB): domain Bacteria; phylum Chloroflexota; class Limnocylindria; order Limnocylindrales; family CSP1-4; genus CAKKPP01. The sequence goes on from JBFKVO010000079.1 coordinate 4,581, forward strand.
TCGACCTCGATCTCGCCGAGCTCCGCCGCGATCCGCATCCCGCACGCTGCGGCTCGCCGGGTCGCCGTCGCGAGGTCCTCGCCGATCGCCGGCCACATCGGCAGCACGGCGTCGCCGAGGATCTTCGTGATATCGCCGCCGTGCTCGGCGACGAGGTCGATGATCCGGCCGAGGTAGTCGTTGAGAGACCGCGAGAGTCGTTCGGTTCCGGCCTTGCCGCGCCGCGCCGCCGCGGTCGTGAGCCCGGTGAACCCCGTGATGTCGATGAGAAGGAGCGCAGCCGGCAGCCGCTCCGCGGCCGGACCCGGAGCATCGTCGCGGGACGCGACGTGGCGGAGGACGGCCTGTGGAACGTAGCTGGGCAGGATCGAACCGTCGTGGTCGTGGGGACCCACGGAGTTATGAGACTCCACTCCTCAGTCGCGCGCAAGGCCCTCGTAGCAGAGCGCCGTCGTGAGGGTCGCGCTCGCATACCAGCTCAACGCCCGGCCGCGGTTCGGGGCGGCCGCGAACGGCTCCGCTGGCCACAGGCCGTCGAACCGCTGGCCGCGCAGGATCGCACGCCGCCAACCCGGGCTGACGAGGTCCTCGCGGGCGGCGGCCCGGCAGGCGCGCAGGAGGAGCGCCGCCTCCTGCGGCGTGGGTCGATCGAGAGCGACGGCGGCAGCGAGGTCTGCGGCGAGACGGCTTCCGGCCGCGCCCGCGTCGGCGCGGAGCGCGCGGTGGGACGACAGCCGGGCGACGAGCTCGATGAAGGTCCCGAGGGCGTACGTCCGCGGGTAGTTCACGTTCGCCGCGACGCCGGACGCGACGATCCGTCGCAGGAGGGCCCACGCACCGATCTCGGCGGCCTCACGGTGCGCGTCCCAGCCGGTCGCCAGGAGGCCGAGCAGCAGGTTCGCGGCCACGGTGCCGCAGTCCTCGCCGAGATCGACGACAGGGCGCGCGGGTGTGGACGCCTCCGGGTCCGCGTCGCGCAGCCAGACCGGGACGTGGCCGGATGCCCGGATCGCACGGTCCACCCAGGCGAGCGCCGGTCGGACGGCGCGGCGGGCGGCCTCCGGGTCGCCCGCTCGCGGCACGAGGCGCAGCACGACGCCGATGGTGTCGCTGTCCGGGGCGCAGTCGGGATGGTCGAAGTAGCGGAAGCGGCTCGCGGC
>JBFKVO010000080.1:0-5717 GCA_041639095.1 Candidatus Limnocylindrales bacterium
GCTCGGTGCCCTCGCGCTTGAGGGTCGGGTGGGGCGTCACGTGGACGGCGACGTACAGGCTCCCGGCCGGCCCGCCGCGCGGCCCGACCTCGCCCTCGCCGGACAGGCGGATCTGGTGGCCCTCGTCGATGCCGGCCGGGATCGTGACCCGGAGCGTCCGAGGCCGCTCGGTCCGCCCGTCGCCCTGGCATGTCTCGCACGGCTCGCCGACGATCTTCCCGTCGCCCCGGCAGCGCGGGCACGTCGACACGTTGACCATCTGGCCGAGCATCGTCTGGCGGACGCTGCGCACCTCGCCGCGACCGTTGCACTGCGGGCAGGTCGTCGGCTCGGTGCCCGCCTTCGCCCCCGACCCGTTGCAGGTCTCGCAGCGGCCGAGGACGCGGAACTCGATCTCCTTCTCGGTGCCGTGGATCGCCTCGTCGAACGAGATCCGCAGGTCGTAGCGAAGGTCCGACCCGGCCGCCGGCCGGCCGCGCCGCGTCGCGCCGGCGGCGCCGCCGCCGAAGAAGGCATCGAAGATGTCGGCGAAGCCCCCGAACCCGGCGTCGAAGCCGCCACCGTCCGCGCCCAGCCCCGCCCGGCCGAACATGTCGTAGCGCTGACGCCGCTCGGGATCGGAAAGGACCTGGTAGGCCTCGTTGATCTCCTTGAACCGCTCCTGCGCGGCAGCGTCGGTGTTCACGTCGGGGTGCCACTGCTGCGCGAGCCGGCGGAACGCCTTCTTGATCTCGGCATCCGACGCGCCGCGTTCGACGCCGAGGACCTCGTAGTAGTCGCGTTCGGTCACCATGCGCCCCGAAGGATACGAGAGGTTGCGCGTCCCCTCCGCCTGGGCGCGTGACGACCGTCGGCGCCAGGGGCCCGCAGCGGCGGCGCGTCCTAGCGGGAGGCTGCCGCGGTCGCCCTCCGCAGCACCGCCACGAGCATCTCGGAGGTGAGGCGCCCGGTGAACGTGTTCTGCTGGCTCGGGTGGAACGACCCGAGGAGCCGGTACGGACCGACGACCGCCTCCGCCCCATGCCCGAAGCGGGGCCTCGGGCGCACCGGGTGACCGAGTGCCGCGAGCGTCCGGAGCGTCGCGTCCCAGCCGAACGCGCCGAGCGGCACGACGACCCGAACGCGGCTCAGCAGCGCCATCTCCCGCACGAGGAACGGTGCGCAGTTGTCGCGCTCCTCGACCGTCGGCTTGTTCAGCGGCGGCGCGCAGCGCACGGCGGCCGCGATGTACGCGTCCGTCAGCGTCAGGCCATCGTCTGCGCGGCGGCTCGACGGGCGGTCGGCCAGCCCGACCGCATGCAGCGCGGCCCACAGGAAGTCGCCCGACGCGTCACCGGTGAAGACGCGGCCCGTCCGGTTCGCGCCGTGGGCGCCCGGGGCCAGCCCGACGATGAGGATCCGCGCGTCCGGGTCGCCGAAGCCGGGGGCCGGGCGGCCCCAGTACGGCTCGTCGCGGAAGCGGGCGACCTTCTCGCGGGCGACCTGCTCGCGCCACGCGACGAGCCGCGGGCAGCGACGGCAGGTGACGATCTCGTCGGAGAGCGCCGCGAGGGCGGCGCGGTCGGTGGCAGGCGCCTCGGCCGTCGGGTCCGCGAGACGCTCCACGAGCTAGCGGAGCAGGAGCTTGTCGAGCCGGCGGCTGACGACGACGAGGCCGAGCAGGCCCATGACCGTCAGGTACGCGACGTGCACGAGCAGGCCCGGCGTGATCACGCCGACCATGAGCGAGCGGATGAGATCGACCCCGTGATAGAGCGGCGTGAGCTGGACGACGATCCGCAGCGGCTCCGGGTACGTCTCGAGCGGGAAGAACGTCGCCGAGAACAGGAACAGGGGCAGGACCACCATCTGGATGAGGTCGAAGTCCTGCCAGGTGCGCATGAAGGACGTGGCCGCCATCGCGAGCGCCCCGAACGCGAACCCGATGAGGAGCGCGGCCGGGACCGCGAGGAGCGCGAGCGGCGTCGTGACGAGCCCGAAGACGGCGGCCACGACCATGAACGCGATCGCATAGAGCCCGCCGCGGATGAGCGCCCAGCCGAGCTCGCCGATCGCGACGTCGGCGACCGCCATCGGCGTCGCGAGGATCGCGTCGAACGTCTTCTGCCAGCGCAGCTTGAAGAAGAAGTTGAACGTGGCCTCGAGGATCGCACCGTTCATCGCCGCCGACGCCAGGAGCGCCGGCGCCACGAACAGCGTGTACGCGATCGGCACGCCGCCCGGCCCCGCGACCTCGCCGACGAGGCGGCCCAGCCCCAGGCCGATCCCGAGCAGGTAGAAGACGGGCTCGAAGAACCCCGAGAAGATGATGATCCACGCCCGGCGGTAGACGTAGACATTGCGCTCGATCAGCCGCATCGAGCGGCGGCTGCCGAACGCGAGCTGCGGCGCGATCCGGCCGAGGATGACCCCGGGCAGCCCGCTCACTGCGACACCCCCCGCCTCATCCGCGCACGAGCCGGGCTTCGAACGTCCGCGCGGCCCAGAGCGTGCCGGCGACGACGAGCCCGACGAGGACCGCGACGTGGGCGAGCGCCATGAGCGGTTCATCGACGATCGTCCCGTAGGCGAGCGCCCGCGACAGCGACACGCCGTGCCACAGCGGCGACAGCCAGGCGATTGGCTGGATCACGGCCGGCAGGGTCGCGATCGGGAAGAACGTCCCCGACAGCAGGAAGAGCGGCGTGATCCCGAACCGGAAGATCGAATTGAACTTGTTGATGGTCCGCTGCGTGGCGGCGAAGGCGGCGATCGGCGCCGCGAACGCCATCCCGGTGAGGACCGCGGCCGGGATGGCGAGGACGACGAGGGGCGACGAGGCCGCCCCGAAGGCCACGACGACGACCGTGAACACCGCGGCGATCATCGCGATCCGGACCGCGATCCACGCGAGGCTGCCGATCGCGATCTGGAGCGGGCTGAGCGGCGTCGCGTACATCCCGTGGAACGTCCGCGTCCACAGGAGCCCGCCCATGACAGGGAAGGTCGCCTCGAACGCCGCGGACTGCATGACCGTCGCCGCCAGCAGGCCGGGCGCGAGGAACTCGAGATACGTCAGGCCGCCGAACGCCGGGTTGCCGGCGGTGTCGACGTAGCCGCCGAGGCCGATGCCCATCGCGGCGAGGAACATCACGGGACTCAGGAACGACGCGAAGAGCGACGCGCGGAACGTCCGCCGGTACTGGAGCGCGCGGTGCTCGAGGATCCGGGCGACCGCCGTCACGACGTCACTCGATGAGGGTGCGGCCGGTGAGCCGCAGGAAGACGTCTTCGAGTGTCGAGCGCCGGACGAGCGTCGTCTCGGGTTCGAGGCCTCGCTCGTGGACCGCAGCGCTCACGGCCTCGCCGTCGTCCGCGTAGAGGAGGACCCGGTCGGGCAGCCATTCCGTCCGCTCGGCGAGCCCGTCGAGCTTGCCGTCGAGCGTCTCCTGGACGCCGACCGGGAAGCGCAGCTCGATGACCTCCCGTGTCGAGTACTGGGCGATGAGTGCCCGCGGCGATCCCTCGGCGACGATCTTCGCCTTGTCCATGACGACGAGCCGGTCGCAGAGTTGCTCCGCCTCGTCCATGTAGTGCGTCGTGAGGACGAGCGTCGTCCCCTTCTGCTTCAGCCGGTAGAGCCGGTCCCAGAGGAGGTGCCGCGCCTGCGGGTCGAGGCCGGTGGTCGGCTCGTCGAGGAGCATCAGATCGGGCTCGTTGATGAGCGAGCGGGCGATCGTGAGGCGGCGCTTCATCCCGCCCGACAGCGGCTCGACCTGGTCGTTCGCGCGGTCGTTGAGCTGGACGAAGTCGAGGAGCTCGTCGGCGCGCCGCTTGCACTCCTCGCGGGGAAGCCCGAAGTAGCGCCCGTAGATGACGAGGTTCTCGCGGACCGTGAGCTCGGTGTCGAGGCTGTCCTGCTGGGGCACGACCCCGAGGCGGGCGCGGATCTGGGGCCCGTGGCTCGCCGGATCCATCCCGAGGACGCGCAGCATGCCCTCGGTCACCGGGCTCACTCCACCGATCATCCGCATCGCCGTCGTCTTGCCCGCCCCGTTGGGCCCGAGGAAGCCGAACGATTCGCCCTTCTGGACGTCGAAGTCGATCGCGTCGACCGCGGTGAACGCGCCGAAGCGCTTCGTCAACCCGCGGGCATGGATGAGCGGTAGGCCGGCCCCCGCGGGGCCGTCGGCCGGGTCGTCGGGCATGGGCCGGCATCGTACCGCAGCGACGCTGGTGCGTCGCCCGCGTCGCCCTGGCTTGCCGCGAGCCCGCTCGCCCGATGCCGCCGCGTCGGCGTCAGCCGGTGCCGCTCTCCCGGGCGAGCCGCTCGAGGCCCTCGTCGAGGCCGATGAGGATCAGCTCGTCGTCGGCGTCGATGCGCTCGTCGCGCTGCGGGTTCACCGTGACCTCGTCGCCGCGCCGCAGACCGATCGGCGTCAGCCGGTAGCGGTTCGCCATGTCGAGCTCGCGGAACGTCCGGCCGACGAAGGCCTTCGGCGGGCGCATCTTCACGATCCCGAAGCGCGGTGCCACGTCGATGTAGTCGATCACGTTCGGGATCGAGAACGTGTGCCCGACGCGCGTGCCCATCTCGCGCTCGGGGAAGACGACGCGGTCCGCGCCGACCCGCTCGAGGATCTTGCCGTGCAGCGCGCTCGCGGCCTTGGCCACGACGTTGCCGACCCCGAGGTTCTTGAGGGCCATCGTCGCGAAGATGCTCGCCTCGGTCGCCCCGCTGATCGCGACGATCGCGTGCTGGAAGTCGCCGGCGCCGATCGCGCGGAGGGCGTCCTCGTCGCTCGCGTCAGCCTGGACCGCGTGGGTCACGTCGGCCGCCACGTCGTTCACGCGCGCCTCGGAGCTGTCGACGACGAGGACGTCGTGGCCGAGCGCCATGAGCTCGAGCGCGGCCGCGGTGCCGAACCGGCCGAGCCCGATGACCAGGACCGAGTGCTTCATCGCCTACCTCCGGTATGCCGCCAGTCTGCCGTCCGCGTGGCGGCCTGTCAGCCGATGCGCAGCGTCTCGACCGCCGGCCGGTGCGAGACCGGCTTCGCGCGGGCGGCGAGCGCGAGGACGAGGGTCAGGGGGCCGAGCCTCCCGAGGAGCATCGCCGGGGCGATGATGAGCTTCGCGAGGTCGGGCAGCGTCGGGGTGATCCCGGTGGACGCCCCGACCGTGCCGACCGCCGAGATGGCCTCGAACAGGACCTGGATGAATTCCGCGCGGACCGTGAGGTCGAGGCCGAGGGCGACGACGAACACCGCCGCGATCGACAGGAGCGCCACGGACAGCGCGCGGTAGATCGTGATGTGCGGGATGCGCCGGCCGAACGCCACGGCCGACGGCAAGCCGCGCGCGGTGGACAGGATGGCCACGAAGAGCACGCTGAACGTGTTCACCTTGATCCCGCCGGCCGTGGACCCGGATGCCCCGCCGATGAACATCATCGCCATGACGATGAAGAGGGTCGGCTCGCGGAGCGCCGACGTGGGCAGCGAGCTGAAGCCCGCGGTGCGGAGCGTCGTCGTCTCGAACAAGGCATTGAGCGGCCGCTGCGCCTCCGGCAGCGCGCCGAGGGTCGCCGGGTTGCTCCACTCGAGGAGCGCGAACGAGATCGTGCCGACCACGAGGATCGCGGCGGTCGTCAGGAGGACGATCTTCGTCTCGATCGCGAGCCGGGTCCAGCCGCGCTTGCCGGCGACGTCGCCGACGATCGCGAAGCCGAGACCGCC
>JBFKVO010000081.1:0-5712 GCA_041639095.1 Candidatus Limnocylindrales bacterium
AGTTCGGCGTCCGGTGCCCTCTACGCGGAGGCGGCCGACGATTGGGCGGCCGGCCAGCCCGAGGCGGTCGAGGCCGAGGACGAGGACGACGCGGCCCGCCGGCTGTACGACCTCGCGCTCGAGTACCAGGAGCGTAGCCAGACCGAGGAGGCCCGGCTGTTGAGCCGCTTCGAGGCGGCCGCGGTGAGCCTGTCGCGCCACATCGGCGACTTCGTCATCGTGGACGACGACGACGAGCGGCTCACGCTCGACGCGGACGGGACGTTCCGTGCGGAGGTGGTCCCGGAGGACGGCGACGGCGAGTGGCGCTCGCTCGGGACCCCCACCGAGCTCGTCGAGTTCTACGACCCGACGGACGTCTTCGGCGACCTCGCCGACGCACTCGCCGAGGCGTATCCCGGCGTCGCTCCCGAGGACGAAGAGGGCGAGGACGAGGACGAGGACGCCGATGACGAGGCAGCCGACGACGAGGACGCCGATGACGAGGAGGCCGACGCCGACGGCGAGGATGCCGAGGCTGGCAGCGACGGCGATGGCGGGGACGGCGGCGCGACCGACACCAGCGGTCCCGACGACGAGGACTGACGCCCGCCCCCGTGACGATGCGGCTCGCCGGCGCGGAGCTCGTGGACAGCCGGGAGATCCTCCCGGGCCAGTGGCTCCAGACCTTCCACGCGCCCGCCCTCGTGGCCGGTGCGCGAGCGGGCCAGTTCGTTCACGTGCGGACCGGCGACTTCTCGGGCCTCGTCCTCCGCCGACCGTTTTCGATCAACACCGCCGACGCCGCGACCGGCAACCTCACGATCCACTTCCGGGCGATCGGGCGGGGCACGGACTGGTTCACGCGGCTCCGGACCGGCGACCGCGTCGACATGCTCGGGCCGCTCGGGCGGCCGTTCGAGGTGGATCCGCGCAGCCGCCACCTCCTGCTGATCGCCGGCGGCCTCGGGATGGCCGGCGTGCGCTTCCTGGCCGACGAAGGGATCCGTGATGGCCGCCAGGTGACCCTCCTGTTCGGGGCGGCCCGCGCCGCCGAGGTCTATCCGTCGACGCTCCTGCCGGACGAGGTCGAATACGTCGTGGCGACCGACGACGGTTCGCTCGGCCATCGTGGCTACGTCACGGATCTCGTGGAGGACTACGAGGCGTGGGCCGACCAGGCCTTCGCCTGCGGGCCGCAACCGATGCTCGCCGCGCTCGCCCGGCTCGCCGAGGGACGGCGGGGACGGCTCGGGGTCGCGCGGCTCGGCCGGAAGAAGGGCGGCGGCAGGGTCGCCGCGCCCGGTTCGCCCGCCGCGCGCCGGAAGGCGTTCCTCCAGGTGTCGATGGAGCAGAACATGGGTTGCGCGGTGGGGGCCTGCCTCGGCTGTGTCGTCATGGGCACGTCCGGCACGCCGCAGCGCGTCTGTCGGGAGGGCCCGGTGTTCGCCGCGGAGGAGATCGCGTGGGAGGCCGGCTGGTGAAGGTCCATGTCCGCTGACCCGGCCTGGAGCGGCGAGCGGCCGTGAGGGCGAAGAAGCGGGTCGTCACGGCGCGCGACTCGCGCCCGGGCGGCACGAGACGCACGCCGACCGTCCGCAAGCTGAAGTCCGCGATCGTCCCCGCCACTCCCTCGTCGCCGTCGACGCCAGCCGTCGGTGCGAGGCGCGCAGACCCCGTTCGGCGCCCCGTTGACGGGGGATCGCCGACCACTACGGACGTCGACCTGTCCGTCGACCTCGGGCGGGGACTCGTGTTGCCGAACCCCATCATGGTCGCATCGGGCACGTTCGGGTACGGCATCGAATACGGCGACGTCGTCGCGGTCGACCGGCTCGGCGCGATCTGCTGCAAGGGCACGACCCTGAAGCCGCGGATCGGCAACGTGACGCCACGGGTGACCGAGACGCCGGCCGGGATGCTCAACTCGATCGGGCTCCAGAACCCCGGCGTCGATGCGGTCGTCGAGCGCTACGCCTCGGTCTGGGCCGGCTGGCGAACGCCGGTCGTCGTCAATGTCGCCGGGGAGTCGGTCGCCGACTACGTCGAGGTCGTGCGACGGCTCGACGGGGTCCCGGGCGTCGCCGGCATCGAGCTGAACATCTCCTGCCCGAACGTCGGCAAGGGCGGCATCCAGTTCGCGATCGACGCCGAGGCCGCCGGCGGCGTGACGGCCGCCGTCCGGCGCGCGACCGATCTCCCGCTCCTCGTGAAACTGTCGCCGAACGTCGCCGACATCCGGCCGATCGCGCGGGCGATCGCCGACGCGGGCGCCGATGCCCTGACCGCGATCAACACGCTGTCCGGGATCGCCGTCGCCCGGGACCGCGAGCGGCCGCTGCTCGGGAACGTCTACGGCGGCCTCTCCGGGCCGGCGATCAAGCCGGTCGCGCTGCGGATCGTCTACGAGGTCGCCCAGGTCGTGCCGATCCCGGTCGTCGCGATCGGCGGCGTGACGGAGCTCGGGGACGTCCTCGACTACCTCGCCGTCGGCGCGGTCGCCGTCCAGGTCGGGACGGCCATCTTCGCCGACCCGACGCTCCCGGTCCGGCTCGTGGACGAGCTTGCCGAGCACTGCCGGACGCGCGGCCTCCCATCGCACCGCCCGCTCGTGGGCACGGCGCTCCCCCGCAAGCCCGGCGCGCCGTCCGCGAAGGGGGTCGAGTACCGGCCGTAGCGGCCCTCGCGGCTACACTTCCCGCCGTGACCACTCTCAGGCCAGCGCTCGAGCCGGCGATCCGTGCCGCCGTCGCCGCCCGGACCGAGGCCCTGTTCCGGGCGTCGGGCGCGCTGAGCGAGGGTCACTTCCTCCTCAAGAGCGGCCGCCACGGCGACGCCTACGTCGAGAAGTTCGCCGTCCTGTCCGATCCGGCCGCGACGAGCGAGCTGTGCGGGTTCGTCGCCGCGCCCCACCTCGCGACCGCGGTGGGTGCCGGCGGCGCCGCGACCGTCCGGGCGTCCGGCGTGGACGTCGTGGCGGGACCCACGACGGGCGGGGTCATCCTCGCGTTCGAGACCGGCCGCCAGCTCGGCCTGCCGGCGATCTTCGCGGAGGAGGTGCGCGACGCCGACGGGACCACCCGGCGCGAGTTCCGGCGGGGGTTCCGGATCGAGCGCGGCCAGCGGGTCCTTCTCGTCGACGACATCCTCACGACGGGCGGCTCGCTGCTCGCGATGATCCCGGCGGTCGAGGCGATGGGCGGCGACATCGTCGAGTGCGCGGTCCTCGTCGATCGGTCCGGCGGGACGCCGACGCTCACGTCCCCGGCCAGTGGCCGTGTCTACGCCCTTCGTGCGCTGTGGCGCCTCGACCTCCCGACGTACGAACCCGGCCCCGCGACGTGCCCACCATGCGCGGCGGGAGCGCCGCTCCATGCCCCGGGCAGCACCGGCGCGCAGGCGTGACGACGGCTCGGGCAGCCCGCCACCGGCCCGGCATCGGGGTGCGCGTCGCGACGCTCGCCACCGCGGCGATCGTCGTCGCCGCCGGGTGTGGCCCCGGCGGCCCCGCACAGAACCCGTATGCGCCGCGGACGGCCGCGCCGACCCCGGCGCCGACGCCTGCCGCGACCGCGACGATCCCCGGGTCGCCGGTGGAGGGCGTCGTCACCGTCGTCGACACCGAGGGACTCGACCGGGTTCGGAGCTTCACGATCCGGACCGACACGGGCGCGTCCTGGGAATTCGAGATCCGCTCGCTTCAGAACGCCGCCGAGTTCCCACCGGCGCACCTCGTGGAGCACAAGGCGACCGCGGACCCGGTCCGCGTCCACTTCCATCTCGATGGGTCGGTCCTCGTCGCCGACCGGATCGAGGACGTCGGCGGCTGACGCCGTCCGTCGCCGCCGCGCGGCCTGCTAGCGGACCGCGTCGAGCGCGGCGGCCAGCTCCTCGTCGCGCACGATCCCCTCGAACGACCCGATGACGACCCCGTCGCGGTCGACGACGAAGATCCATGGTTCCGACACGAGGCCCCAGTCGAGCACCGACGGGACCGGGGTCAGCTGCCCGTTCGCGAGGACCGGCTGGAGCTGCCCATCGACGACCTCGAGCGCGTACGGCTCGACGTTGATGAACGTCACCGTCGGATATCGATCGATGAACGGCTTCACGCGGTCGAGCGTCGGCCCGCACTGGGCGCTCGCGCAGAACTTCGGCGTCGCGAACGTGAGCAGGAACGGCTCACCGGCGGCCAGCGCATCGGCGACCGAGGTCTCGTAGAACGCGCGCACCGGCTCGCCGTCGGTGGACAGGAGCGCGACGTCGCCCCCCACGTCGTCGAGCGTCGGCGTGTCCGAGGCCGGCGCTCCCTGGCCGACGCCCACGACCGGCGACGTCTCGCGCACCTGGAACGTGAACCGGACCACCTCCTCGCCGGATCCGGGGGTGGCGGTCCTGAACTCCGCACCCCACACACCGTGGGTGGTGAAGTCGATCGTGGCGACGTACGCGCCCCGCGTGTCCTCGATCGCCCAGACGAAGGCGGCGTCGGTCGTCGCGACCGGCGTCACCGGGTCGTTCCCGAGGTCGTAGAACGCCACCGACGCGGTCCGGTCGGGCCGGGCGATCGGCAGGTTGCCGGCGTCGATGAACGTGAAGACGAAGCGGTTCGGGCCACATGCCTGGAGCGAGGAGATGACGATCGGGATGACGGCCGGTGCGGTCGACGGCGGCTCCCAGCCCTCGGCGGAGGTGACGGCCGGGCTCGCCGGGCAGGCGCCGGAGCCCGGCGGGAGCGATCCGCTCGGGGCCGGCGACGGCGGCGCAGCCGACGGGTCGGTCGGCCCGGGCACGCCGCCGGTGCAGGCGGCCGCGACCATCGCGAGCGCGACCGCCAGCGCGGCACGGGGGAGGGGACGAAGAGGGACCACGGCGACAGCGTACCCGCGGGAGACGAAGCGTGCCGTGGGGCGGACCACGGCGCCGCCGCGGGCGATCCGGCACGGCGTTCCGGCCGCCGGGCCGACACGCGAGGCCGCGGTAGAATGCGCGTCGTCCCGTGAGCAGGTCGCAGCGGCGGCCCCAGGGAGGTTCCGTGACCCGATTCCAGCGCCTCGCCGCGATCACGCTGGTGACGACGCTCGTCCTCGTGACGATCGGCGTCGCCGTGCGCGCGACCGACTCCGGTCTCGCGTGCCCGACGTGGCCGGGCTGCTTCGAGGGCCAGTTCCTGCCCGCGCTCGACGACGGCTTCAACGTCTGGATCGAGTGGATCCACAGATCCGTCGCGGCCCTGATCGGCGTACTCATCCTCGGGATGGCGGTGGTCGCGCTGCGCGATCACCGGGATCGCGCGACCATCGTCTGGCCGTCGATCGCCGCCGTCCTCCTCGTCGCATTCCAGGCGTGGCTCGGCCGCGAGACGGTCGCGCAGGGCAACACCGGCGAGTCCGTCACGGCGCACCTCGCCGCGGCGATGGCCCTCGTGGGACTCCTCGTCTTCCTCGTCGTCCGCGCGGCGTACCCGGCCAAGCTCCCGGCCGACCGCGGGAGCCAGCGCTTCACGCTCCTCGCCGCGTTCGCGGCGGCCGCGATCTTCGCGCTGCTCATGTTCGGGTCGCACGTCACCGCCCAGAACGCGGCCCTCGTGTTCCTCGACTGGCCGCTGATGGGCGGGAGCGTCTTCCCGGCGCTGACCGACACCGCGACCGCCGCCCAGGTCTTCCATCGCTGGGTCGGCGTCCTCGTCGGCCTCGTCCTCGTCGTCCTCGTCGTCGCCGCCCTTCGGACGCA
>JBFKVO010000082.1:0-5683 GCA_041639095.1 Candidatus Limnocylindrales bacterium
ATCTCGACCATCTCGGGGGCGTCCATGGCGACTGTCGGCTCCATCGCGCCGCTCATGCTGTCGCCCCGCCGGTCGCGCCCTGGCCGCCGTTCGTCACGGTCTCGGTGGGCACGTCGAGATCGCGCGACGTCACCTGGAGGAAGAGCTCCTCGAGGTCGCTGGCGGCCCGCGCGAAGCTGACGACGCGAACCCCGTCGCGGATCGCGGCGCCGAGGAGCCGCGCGCTGCCCTCGTCGTCGCCTCCGAAGCCGAGCTCGATCATGCCGTCCTCGAGGATCGTCGCGGACACGACCTCGGGATCCTGCGCGAAGCGATCGCGCGCGGCCTCGATCTCGTCGCGCTCACCGAGGACGCGCGCACGCATCACGGCGCCGACGCGGAGGCGGCGTTCGATGTCGGCGACGCGCCCCTGGGCGAGGACCCGGCCATGGTCGACGATGACGACGCTCGTGCACAGCTCCTCGAGCTCGGGGAGGATGTGGCTCGAGATGAGGATCGTCTTGCCGAGCGCACGCAGCTCGCGGAGGAGCTCGCGCAGCTCGACACGGGCCCTGGGGTCGAGACCCGACGCCGGCTCGTCGAGGAGGAGGACCTGAGGGTCGTGGACGAGTGCATGGGCGAGGCAGAGGCGCTGCTGCATCCCGCGCGAGAGGCTCTGGACGTACGCGTCGCGCCGCGCGCCGAGATCGACGAGCTCGAGGAGGTCCGCGACGACCCGTCGCCGCTGGGCGGGCTTGAGGCCGTAGCAGCGCCCGAAGAAGTCGAGGTACTCCCAGACCTTCATGTCGTCGTAGACCCCGAACACGTCCGGCATGAATCCGAGGACGCGGCGGGCCGCGTCCGGGTTCCCCGTCACGGACTCGCCGGCGATCTCGGCGGTGCCCGCGGTCGGTTCCAGGAGGGTCGCGAGGATGCGCAGCGTCGTCGTCTTCCCCGCACCGTTCGGCCCGACGAGCCCGAAGATCTCACCCTGCTCGACCGAGAGGTCGATGCCGGCCACGGCCAGGTTGCGGTCGTACCGCTTCACGAGGCCCTCGGCACGGACGATGGCGCTCATCCGACGTCTCCGGTGAGCCTGACGATGAAGCTGAACCCGACATGCTGCTGGCTCTCCGCGACGAACCGGACGAGGATCGTGCCCGTCGCGGCGTCGACGTACCGGGTGGGCTCGACGAGGGTTCGCCGCTCGCCCATGGTCATGTGCGGGAGGCGGCGCCACTCGTTCGCGACGAGATCGAAGACCTCGACCTCGGGGGCGCCGTCGAACGGGACGGGCACGCAGCCCTCCGGCTGCTCCGCGGGCGGCTGCGGGCAGAAGACCGGGATCTCGTCGAGCGGCTCGATCGGGCCGCCATCGATGCCGTCGAACTGGTCACCACCGAACCCCAACGACATCTCGACCTTGGACGCCGAGAACGTCCCCTCGAGCGACAGCGGACGATAGGCCATCGTCACCGACCCTGAGCCGAGGGAGATGCTCCACGGATCGCGGTAGAAGTCGATCGCATCGATCGCGACGACGCTCGGGCGGATGAGCCCGGCCCCGAACGTCGTCGTGCCGCTGATCGCCATCCGCATCGGCAGGTAGTAGAGGGTGGTGCCGGTCCGGCGCGGCGTCTCGCCGGCCACGCGCACGTCGAGCAGCGCGCCCTCGCCCCACGCGAGCAGCACCGCGGTGTCGGCGCTCAGCGCGCCCGAATAGCCGAACTGCGGGTCGTACGTGAGCTGGTCGATGACCGCCCGTCGGACGAGCATCGTCCGGGTCTCGTCGTCCATGTTCCCGCCGAAGAAGTTCTGGCCCAGGATCCGATCGGCGAGCGAGAACCCGGGCACCTGGTCGATGCTCCTGAGACTGACGTTCTGCGTCTCACCGGGCTCGAGGTCGTCGAGCACGGCCACGGCGCCACCGAGGACGATCGCCGGCCGCGCGAGACGGGTCTCGGACCGGTTCGTGATCGTGCCGGTCAGGACCCCATCGACGAGACGGACGTCGACCTCGACGAGCGGCACCGTGGCCGTCGTCTCGGCCCGGACCGTCCGCAGCGACCCGAACCCGACCGCGAGACCGCGGACGCGGGAGGGGTCGCCCTGGAGGATGTCGAGCGGGCTGCCGTCGCCCGAGAAGTCGCCGACGAGTGGCGAGCCGAGGAGCGCTCCTCCGGTCACTTCGAGGTCGTAGTTCGCCCGGGTCGGCGAGAAGACCCCCACGTAGACCTGCGCCGATCCGACGGTCGCGCCCGGCGCCCCGCGGACGATCGCGACCTCGTTGAGGAGGACATCCGTTCCGCGCAGGAGCGCTCCGAAGCCGAACGCCGCGACGGCGAACAGGGCGATGAGCGCCGGCATCGTGACCCACGCCCACTCCCGCTTGTCGAGCCGGCGCAGGACGAGGTAGTTGACCGGGCCGATAAGCACGATGTAGGCGCCGAGCAGGAGGAGCAGCCAGCCGATCGGCGGCAGCGCGAGCGACGGGAGGAGCGCGACGGCGTTCACGAGCTGGCTGTCGTCGAGGAGGACGGCCCCGGTGTTGTTCCGCGCGGGGAGGAGCCGCTGCCACAGGGCGGCCGTGCCGCTCGACTCGCCGAGCCACGACGCCGTCAGGTCCACGCCGATGAGCGACACGGCGCCGCTGCCGTACGCGGTCTCGGCGGCGATCGTGCGGTCGCCGACCGTGGCGAGCGCGGTGCCGCGGACGAGGTCGCCGGCGAGGGCCGGGACGTCGGAAGCGTCGGCGGGCGCACCCGTGACGAGACTGCCGAGCGCGGAGGGCGGCGCGTCGACGGTCGCGGACGGGCGGTAGGGGAGGATCGCGTCGGGGAAGGCCGACAGGGCACGCGCAGAACTCGTGCCGCCCACGATGATCAGGCGCCCTCCGGCGACGAGCCAGGCCGTGAGGGCCTCCAGCTGGTCGGTGGTGAGGACGCTCGAATCGACGTCCTGCCAGATCAGCCGATCCAGCCCGGACCAGCCCTCGACGCGATCCGGGAGATCGGCCGGGGTCAGGGCCATGATCACCGGCGCGACCCCGAACTTGCCTTCGACGCCGCGGCCCGCAGCCTGGAGCGGGAGCTTGCCGGCGATGGCCTGGGGGCGCTCGGCGACGATCGCGATCGTCAGCTGCGCCGCCTCGTGGACCTGGTAGGTGACCTGCTGGGACACGATGCGTCGCCCGTCGGCGACGAGCTCGACCGTGAGCGCGCCACCGAACTGGGCGGGCTGCGAGAACAGGATGAACGTGAGGGCGGACTGGGTGGGGACCTCGACGAGGCGGCCGACCCGCGTGAGGCCCTGGTTGCCGCCGCCCGTCACACGCAGCTCGCCGACGACGGGTGGCCCGCCGTTCTCGAGGTGGACCTCGATCGCCATCCATGCCCCGACGCGCGCGTGGCCCTGAAGCATCGCGCGGGCCGTCATCGTCAGGTCCTCGGCGGCGAGGGCGGGCGCCGGCAGCGCCGCGAGGAGGAGGGTCGCGACGGTTGCGAGCGCCGCGAGACGGCGCAGCAGCGGGCGGCTTCCGGGCGCGGTCGCTGACCGGTGCGGCCGACGAGTTCGAAGCACGAGTCCTCCTGCGGCGCCTGGCGTCGTCGTGCCCAAGACGCACCATGCCCCCCGGAAGTTGCATCCGGTCGGCTGCCGGGTCCATGGCCCGGCGGGCTATCGTACGATGCGTCCGTTCCGTTCGATGTCGCCCAGCCCACGCCGGGTGCGATGGCGGTCGCCCGAGGAGCCCGTTGCCCGAGATCCGTCCGTTCCGCGCCCTGCGCTTCGACCCGTCGGTCGTCGGTGACCTGGCGCCGGTCGTCAGCCCGCCGTACGACGTCATCGGCGAGGCCCTGCAGCGGACGCTGCTCGAGCGGCACGCGGCGAACGTCGTCCGTCTCGATCTGCCGCCGGCGGAATCGGGCGAGGATCCCGACGAGCGCTACCGACGCGCCGCGCGGACGCTCGCGCGCTGGCGCTCCGACGGCACGCTCCATCGGGATCCACGCCCCTCTCTCTACGCCTACGAGCAGACGTACCGGCTGCCGAGTTCCTCGATCGAGCGGAGCCAGCGCGGGTTCTTCGGCCGACTGCGCCTCGAGGCGTTCGGACCGGACGGCGGGGTGCGTCCGCACGAGCGGACGATGTCGGCCCCGAAGGAGGATCGCTACCGGTTGCTGCGCGCGACGGCCGTCAACACGAGCCCGGTCGTGGGCCTGTATGCGGACGGGTCAGGACGGACGGCGGACGTGCTCGCGGCGGGCGCGAGCGATCCCGCCCCGAGCGACGTGACCGACGACGACGGAGTCCGGCATCGGCTGTGGGTCGTGGAGGAAGGTGATGGGGGCGGTCCAGCGGGCGAGCTCGCGAGGCTGGCCGGGGCCGGACCGATCACGATCGCCGACGGGCACCACCGCTACGAGACGGCGCTCCGCTACCGCGACGAGCGCCGGTCGGGGACGAGCCCTGGCTCGGACGAGCCGTTCGACTTCATCATGGCCCTCGTCCTCGAGTCGAGCAGCCAGCCGCTCGCGGTCCTGCCGACCCACCGCATCGTGCGGGCGCTCGGCGAGGAGGCGGCGGCCGGGCTCGTGGCGCGCGCTGCGGACCTGTTCGAGGTCGCGCCGGCGAGCGCCGCCGACCTGCGGGCCGCGTTCGGACCGGGCGGGAGCGCCTGGGGAGGGTCCGGCCGGCTGGGTGTCTGGACCCGCGCCGGCGGCGCGACCCTGCGCGTGCGCCATGCGGCCATCGAGCCGCTGCTGCCGCCAGGGGGCCCGACCGTCCGCGGCCTCGATGTGACGGTCCTCGGCGTCGCGCTCGAGCGGCTGGCCGGGATCGACGCGGCGGCCGTCGTGCGCGGCGACCGGCTCGCGTACACGCACGACGCGGCCGACGCGCTCGAGCGCGTGGACGCCGGGACGGGCGGGGCCGACGCCGCCTTCCTCCTCGCGCCGACGCCGGTGGAGGCCGTCGTGAACGCCGCCGCGGAGGGTGACGTGATGCCCCAGAAGTCGACCTACTTCTATCCCAAGGCCCTGACCGGCCTCGTCATCAACCCCCACGAGTGGTGAGCCAGATGCCGCAGCCCACACCCGAGGACATCCTCGCCCGCGCCGCCCAGTCACCCGCCTCGAACGGCCGCCCGGTCCGCAAGGACGAGGTCGAGCTGCTCGACCGTGGGCTGTACATCGAGTCGTGGCTGCCCGAGCGACGCTCGCGACGGAAGCCGCTCCTGTTCGTCCACGGCCTCCTCGGTGGTTCGTGGCTCTGGGAGCGGCTGCTCGGCTACTTCGCGGGCCGCGGCTGGGAGGGCCACGCCCTCAATCTTCAGAACCACTTCTGGTCCGCGCCGGCCGATCCCGCGGAGCTCTCGTTCGACACGTACCTCGAGGACGTCGTGGCCGCCGCCTCGCACTACGGCCCGAACGTGGTGATCGTCGGGCACGGGATGGGCGGGCTGCTCGCGATGAAGGCGGCCGAGCGCGTCCCGCTCGCCGGGCTCATCCTCCTCTCGCCCGAGCCGCCACGCGAGCTGCGGCCGGCCCCGCGCCCCCACGAGCTTCGCTCGATCCCGCCGGTCTTCGGCCGGGCCGCGATCGGCTGGGAGACCCTCCCGGAGCGGCTCCAGCGCGATCATGCCGACCTGACGATCGCCGACGTCCTCCGGATCCAGCACCTGCTCGGGCAGAAGCCCCGCGAGGCG
>JBFKVO010000083.1:0-5658 GCA_041639095.1 Candidatus Limnocylindrales bacterium
GCCGCTCGACGCCGGCGGCCACGATCCAGCCGTCCACGACGCCGACGCCGCCCGGCACCGGCCGTTCGAGCCGGTACGGGATGACCGGGGCGGTCCCGAGCCCGGCGTAACCGGCGACGACCGGGTCCTCGAGATTGAGGACGAGTGCGCCGTGCGGATCGACGAGCTCGGCGAGGCGCCGCTTGACGGCGCGATACGCGGCGACCGACCCGTGCCGATCGAGGTGGTCGGCGGTGACGTTCGTGAATGCGGCGACCGTGGTGCCCCGCGACAGCGTCGGCAGCTGGAGCTCGCTCAGCTCGATGACGACGCGGTGGTCGGGCGTGATCTCGGGCAGGCGCTCCACGATCGGCAGCCCGATGTTCCCGCCGAGGATCACGGGGTGCGACGGATCGGCGGCGAGGAGCGCCGCCGTCAGCGCGGACGTCGTCGTCTTGCCCTTCGTGCCGGTCACCCCGACGGTCGGGGCCGGGCACAGGCGGAGCACGAGGTCCGGCTCGGACACGAGCGCCGGCAGCGACCGGTCGCCCGCCCGTCCCGACACGAGCGCCGCGAGGGCCGCCCGCAGGCGCGGCTCGGTCGTCGGGTAGTCGGGCGTGATCGACGGCGAGGTGAGCACCAGGTGAGCACGTGCCCACGTCGCGGCCGGATCGACGTCGGGACCGGCCTCGAGCCGGATCGCCCGGCCCTCGATCGCCTCGATCGCGGTGGCCAGCTCCGCCGCGGGCCGTCCGTCGTAGACCGTCACCGCCGCCCCGGCGTCGGCGAGGAAGCGGACGAGCGAGATGCCGCTCCGGGCGAACCCGAGGACGGTCACCGGCCGGCCGCGGAGCGCGCCGCCGCGGACCGCGTCGAGCGTGAGCGCGTCCGGGTCGATCGGGCCGTCGAGCTGCGGACGCGCGGGGTCGCTCGTCATCGTCGTCATGCGAGGCGGTTGATCGAGGCGAGGAAGAGCGTCACGCCGAGGAGGCCGGCGAGGATGGCCACGATCCAGAAGCGGAGCGTGATCTTCTCCTCGTCCCAGCCGGCCAGCTCGAAGTGGTGGTGGATCGGCGACATCCGGAAGAGGCGCTTCCCCTTCGTCACCCGGTAGTACACGCGCTGCAGGATCACCGAGCCAGGCTCGACGACGAAGATGATGCCGATGAGCGGCAGCACGAGGATCTGGCCGGTGATCAGCGCGATGACCGCGAGCGTCGCGCCGAGCGACAGCGAGCCGGAATCGCCCATGAAGATCTGCGCCGGGTGGACGTTGAACCACAGGAACCCGAGGAGCGCGCCGATGACGAGCGCGCAGAGGAGCGCGAGGTTCGGCTGGGTCGGGACGTTGAGAAGCGCGATGAGCATGAACGCCACGTAGGCGAAGATCAGCGTCCCGCCGGCCAGGCCGTCGAGGCCGTCGGTCAGGTTCACCCCGTTGCTCGCGGCGACGATCGCGAACGCGGCGAACGGGATGTAGATCGCCGGCTCCACCGCCACGTCGCCGACGAAGGGGACCCGGACGCCGCTGATCCCGTACGTCTGCTGGATCTGGAACGCGGCGACGCCGGCGACGACGACGAGCCAGAGCATCTTCTGGCGGGGCGTGATCCCCTCCCCCGTCCGGGCGTTCAGGTAGTCGTCGAAGGCGCCGAGGACGCCGACGACGAGGAGCGTCAGGAGCGGCGCGATGATCCCGCGCTCGATCTGGTCGCCGCGCAGGAGCACGTATGTCGCGAGCACGACCACGACGATGAGGAAGCCGCCCATCGTCGGCGTGCCCTGCTTCACGAGGTGGGTCTGCGGGCCCTCGATGCGGATCTGCTTGCCGAGCCGCAGCGCCCGGAGGACCCGCGTGTACGGCGTCATGAGGATGACGATGAACGCGAACGCGAGGAGCAGGCCCTGGATGAGCTCGACGGTCATCGGCCGGGTCCCAGCGCGTCGCGCAGCCCGATGACGACGCGCTCGAGGGCGACGCCACGCGACGCCTTCACGAGGACGACGTCGCCGGCGCGCAGGCGCGGCGCGACGACCTCGAGGGCCTCCTCGGCGTCCATCGCGCGGAGGATCCGGCCGGCCGCGAGGCCTCCCTCGACCGCGCCCTCGACGATCCCGCCGGCCGCCTCGCCGACGACGACGAGCAGGTCCACGACCGCCGCCGCGGCGACGCCGACCTGGCGGTGACCCGCGTCGTGCTCCGCACCGAGCTCGAGCATCTCGCCGAGCACCGCGACGCGGCGACCGGGCAGGCCGTGCAGGAGCTCCAGCGCGGCCACGACCGACCCGGGCGAGGCGTTGTAGCTGTCGTCGATGACCGTCACATCCCCGAGACGCACGGCGCTCGCGCGGTGCGCCACCGACCAGCCGCCCGACAGCCCGTCGACGATCGCCTCCAGCGGCAATCCCGCCGCGATCCCGACCGCCGCGGCGCCGAGCGCGTTGTGGACCGCCATCCGCCCGAGTGCCGGCACGGCGACCGGGGCCCGCTGCCCGTGGGCGATGAGCGTGAAGCGCATCCCGCCCAGCCCGGCGGAGCTGACGTCCTCGGCACGGACGTCGGCGTCCGGCCCGAACCCGTACGTGAGGACGTCCGCGGCCGTGCGCCCGACAAGGCGCATGACCCGGGGGTCGTCGGCGTTCAGGATCGCGGTCCCGTCGGGCGGCAGAGCCTCGACGAGCTCGCCTTTCGCCGCCGCGATCGCCTCGATCGAGCCCATCCGCGACAGGTGGACGGCCTGGATCGCGGTCACGACCCCGATCCGCGGTCGGGCGATCCGGGCGAGGTCGGCGATCTCTCCGCCCGCGTACATCCCCATCTCGAGGGCGGCCGCCTCGTGCTCCGGCCCGAGCCGCAGGAGCGTGAGCGGCAGGCCGATCTCGTTGTTCTGGTTGCCCTCGCTCCGGAGCGTCGCGAGGCGGGTGGCGAGGACCGAGGCGATCGCCTCCTTCGTGGAGGTCTTGGCGATGCTGCCGGTGATGCCGACGACGAGCGGATGGAAACGCGTCCGCCAGGCGGCGGCCATCCCCTGGAGGGCACGGATCCCGTCGGGGACGCGAAGCACCGTGACGTCGCCGAGCGCCGAGGGATCGGCCGGCGGCCGGGAGACGATCAGCGCGGTGGCCCCGGAGGCGACGGCCTCCTCGAGGTAGAGATGCCCGTCCGTCCGCTCTCCGGGCAGCGCCACGAACGCCTGTCCGCCTTCGACCCGCCGCGAGTCCACGGCCGCGCCGCGGACCGGCCGCTCCGACCGATGGAGGACGATCCCGCCGGTCACGTGCGCGAGCTCGTCGGCGGCGAAGGATGGATCGATCGCGTCGCGACGGTCCGGGAGCGGCTGCCGGGCGTCGGTCACGGCCGCCAGTGTCGCACAGCGCGCCCTCACGGGGCGGCCGCGGACGGGTCTCCGTCCGGGCCCTCCTTCGGATCGACGACCGGGGGCAGGACCGCGGGCAGCTCGCGAAGCAGGCCCGGCGTCGTGATCGCGACGGTCGCGATCCGCCGGAACAGCTCGAACGACATGATCGGCATCTCGAGCTGGCCGTAGCCGCGCACGACCGGGCGCGCCTCGTGGATCTTCACCGCGACGATCAGGTCCGGGTGGCCCACCCGTCGCGCGATGTAGCCGACGAAGGAGTAGTTGAAGAGGTTCCGCTTCCAGGCGCCCTTGCCGCCGTTCAGTGACGTGTCCCAGATCTGGGCGGTCCCGGTCTTGCCGCCGACGACGTATCCGGGCACGAGCGTTCGGTCCCGGTAGAAGTCGACCTCGGTGACCACCCGGTCCATGAGCGAGATCAACATCGGCGTCAGCGACGGGTCGAGGGCCTCGCCCCGCGGCAGGATCTCGACATCCTCGGAACCGATCGAGGTCACGACGTGGGGCTGGACGAGCGTCCCGCCGTTGACCATCGCGGCATACGCGACCGCGAGCTGGACGGGCGTGACCGCGACGCCCTGCCCGAACGACCCGTTCGCGAGATCGATCTCCTGCCAGCCGGTGATCGTCGGGTCGCGCACGATGCCCGCGACCTCGCCCGCGACGTCGATCCCGCTCTTCGCGCCGAACCCGAGCCGGATCCACATCTCGTGGAGGATCGCCGACGACTCGCGCAAGGACGGCCCGAGCCCGAGCGCGACCTTCGCCGCGACGACGTTGCGCGAGTAGGCGATCGCGTCCTGGAAGGTGATCTTGCCCATCCCCTTGCGGTCGGCGTTGTCGACGCGCGCCCTTCCTCCGTCGAGCTTCAACGAGCCGGTGTCGGAGAGGATGGTCAGCGGCGTGACCGTGCCCTGCTCGAGCGCGGCTGCGGCAGTCATCATCTTGAACACGGATCCCGGCTCGTAGACCGCGCTCACGACCGGATCGATGAAGCGGCTCGGGTCGGACGCCGCGACCGTCCGGTAGTCGTTGCCCGAATAGGACGGGTACGTCGCGTGGGCATAGATCTCGCCGGTGTACGGGTCCATGACGACGGCCGAGACGCTGATCGCATCGTCGGCGATCCACGTCGCGAGGAGCTCCTCCTCGACCGCCAGCTGGAGGCCAGCGTCGAGCGTCAGGCGCAGATCGAGTCCCGGCACCCCGGGCTGCACGATCGAGCCGCTCTCGGGGACGAGCCGCGCCGCGATGTCGCGCCGTGCGTCGACGACGATCGGAGCGCCGGCGAGGACGTCCTGGTAGCGCTGCTCGACGCCGTACTGGCCCTTGCCCTCGCGGTTGACGAAGCCCAGGAGGTGCGCCGCGAGCGTCGTGCCCGGACCCCCGCCCTCCTGCGGATACACGCGCACCGGCTCGGGCTCGAGGGCGACCTGCCGGAGCTTCTCCTCCGCCATCGCGGCGCGGAGCGCGTCGGACGCTTCGGGCTCGAGGTCCCGCGCGAGCACGACGTATGCCTTGTCCGCGGTCATCCGCTCCGTCAGTGCCGCCGCCGCGTCGCCCTCGAGGGCGAGGATCCGCACGATCTCGGCGGCGACCTCGCGTCGCTGCTTCAGCGACAGCTGGTTCGGGGCCGCGACGAGGCGGTCGCGATCGACGGTCGTCGCCAGGACGACCGTCCCGCTCCGGTCGAAGATCGCGCCGCGGCGGCTCGGCAGCTCGACCCGGACGGTCGTCTGCCGCACGGCCTGCGCGGACAGGTCGCCAGCGCGGACGATCTGCCAGTACGCGAGGCGCAGCGTCAGCGCGCCGCTCGCGATGACCATCACGAGCAGCAGGAAGACGAGGCGGCCGCGCGAATCCGTCCGACCGAGCATCGTCAGTGTCGCCCGCTAGCGGGCGGGCAGGACGATCGAGGGACGCAGCTGCCCGAGGCCGGCGTCGAGCGCGAGCTTGCGGATCGCGGACTCGCGACCGAGCCTGTTCAGGTCCGATTCGAGGTCGGCGAGCCGGGCCTCGAGACGGGCGCGGTCCGCGGCGAGCCGATCGAGCTCATACCCGGTGGCCGACATCCGGACCGTCTGCGCGAGCGAGAAGAACGCGAGCACGAACGCGACGACGATCCCGACGAGCGCCCAGTCGACGGCGCTCGAGCGTTTCTGGACGCGTCGCGCGGAGCTCGCCCTGCGGCGCGGGATCGACGGCGCGCCCGCCGTCGGCCGGCGGCGCGGGCCGACGAGCGTCCTCGGTCGTGCGCCTTCGTAGACGGCCATCAGTCGATGTCGCCGAAGCGCAGGCGCGC
>JBFKVO010000084.1:0-5656 GCA_041639095.1 Candidatus Limnocylindrales bacterium
GAGCCCCTCCCGCCGGGTCCGGGCGCGGCCGAGCGCGTCGCGCGCCGCGAGGAACGCGGCCCCGGTCCGTTCGGTGGCGGGGCCGCTCCCGGGATCGACGGCACCGGCGGCGATCGCCCAGCGCATCGGACGCGACCCCTCGCCGAGCGCCCCGCGCACGGGCACGACGAACGGGTCGGCGTCCCAGGCGAGCAGGCCCTGGATCTCGTCGCCCTGGGTGAACCCGAACCTGGCCAGACGGGCCGCCGCACAGCCGTCGTCGAGTTCGGCGCTGAGCTGCCGCAGCCAGTCGCTTGCGGCGACGGGATCCGCCCGGGAATCGAGCACGTCGCCGAAGACCACGATGCCGCGCGACCGGGGCGCCATGTGCGCACCCTACCGGATACGCAGTTTGCCGTCAATGGCTAATCGCGTAGGAGTTAGCCGGGATCGGCCAGCAGCGGCGGCCGGTGGCCCGAGGCCGTCAGGCGAGGCTCGGGACCACCCGCTTCAGCACGTCGGCCAGCTGCCGGCGGTGGGCGCTGGTGCGGAAGTCGAGGAGCGGATGCGGGTCGAGCGTATGCTCGGTCGTCCGACCCCCCTGCCGGACGTACACGACCGGGTAGATCGCGCCGGTGCCGTCCGCCTCGACCGTGAGGGTGATCGCATCGCCGTCGGTGGCGTCGAGCGCTGCCGTGAGCGGGACGATCCCCTCGTCGCGCGGGCCGTCGTCGCCGAGCCGGATCGAGCGCGCGAGGTACCCCTTCTGGTGCCACAGCTCGGGCCCGCCGGTCGCCTCGTCGAGGATGACGTCGAGGAGGTCGCGCGGGGCGATGGGGGGATGCTCGGGCGGGATCCCGAAGTGCTTCTCGCCGAGGTAGCGGGCGAGGATGCGCGCGTTGTAGCGATGGCCCTGCACGGCACCCGAGAACGACGGCATGCCGTGCTTCTTGAGCCCGGCGGCCCCCTGCGTGATCGTCCCGGCGAAGAAGATCCCGGGCACCGTGGCGCTCTCCCAGTACGCGGTCTGCGCGGGCACCTTGGCCTGTCCGAACGTCGCGACGCCGAGGTCGGGCAGGTCCTGGAGCGGGCACGTGAAGCCCGTCGCCGAGATCACGACGTCGGCATCCACGGTCAACGCCGATCCGTCGCCGGTCTGGCGGAGATCCACCCGGAGCGCACCGCCGTCCACACGCGAGATCTGCTCGATCGACGCGTTGAGGATGTCCACCCCGAACCCGAGCGCGCTGTCCTCGAACGGCTGGACGTACCGGGCGCGAACGCCGTTGAGCGAGTTGACGACGACCGACAGCTTCGGCGGGGACGGCGACGCGAGGGTGATCCGCCCGGCCCACTGGAGGAGTCCCGAGGCGAGCTCGAAGCCCGAGTTCTGCTTGCCGATGAGGAACACCCGCTTCCCGGCGTACTCCTCGGCGGGCCGGGTGTCCGCGTAGTGCGCGGCGTGCTCGATCCCGGGCGTCGGGGGATTCCACGGCTCGGCCACGCCGACCGCGAAGATCGCGAACCGGCAGCGGTACTCGCCGTCGGTCGTCTCGATCACGAACCGGTCGCCGTCCGGCCCGGGCTCCCGGCGCGTCGCCGTCCAGCGGCAGCCGTACCGGATCCGCGTCCCGGTCCGCTCGACGAACGCGGCGAGGCTCTGCTCCATCTCCGGGCGCGAGGGGAAGTCCGACGAGCCGTCCATGAACTCGGCCTGGAGGGCCCGGTGCTCGGGCTCCTCGGCGATCATGCTGTTCCAGTCCCAGCGCTCGAACGCGCGGCTGGAGCGATCCTCGGGGGCGTACGGCTTCGTCCACGACAGGAGCCGCTGGAAGAACGGCCACTTCCGGAACATCCCCCCGGGGGCCTCGTCCGCGGAGATCGTGGCGTGGTCGATCCCGAGATGGTCGAGCGCGTACGTCAGCTGGATCGCGCCGGGACCGCTGCCGACGACCACGATCGGGTACTCCCCCGGCGGGAAGGGCAGGGTCTCCGCGCTCGTCATGGGCGTCCCGACCTGCGTCGCCCGATCGGCATCAGGATCGCGCGCGGTTCGCGCCGGTGAGCCGCCGGCCGACCGCCTGGAGCATCCGGAACATGACCCGCGGGTGGTCGATGAGGAACTGCTCGAGCGCGGGTCCGGGCAGGACGAGGCAACGCACGGGACGCAGCGCGACGATGTCGGCGACGGGTGGCGCCTGGAGGAGGATGGACATCTCGCCGAAGAACTCGCCCCGTCCCAGCCGATTGCGCTGCTCGCCGTCGATCACCACGCCGACCTCGCCGTCGAGGACGACGAAGAAGCCCGACCCGGTCAGGCCCTGGCGCAGGATCCGCTCACCGTCGGCGAAGAACGCCTCCTCCATCCGGCCGGCGACCCCCTGGAGCTGCGGGGCCGACAGGTCCGCGAAGAGCGTCATGCCGGCGATCGATTCGACGATCTCGTCGCGGGTAGCCATCGCGGCGGGGTCCTCCTCGGCGCGGTCGAGCGGTCGAGCCGCCAGTATGGCACGCGCGTCCACCCTGTCGGGACCGCCCGCCCGATCGCCGGACCCCCCGCCTGGCGGGTTGACGGCGCCCGCGCGCGCGGGCAGCATGACGGCGGGGCAGCGGACGAGTTCGGAGGGTCCATGACACTCACCCAGGATGGGCGCGCGGACCTCCTTGCCGCGTGCCCGCTCTTCGCGGGGGTCGGGGCCGACGGGCTGGCGACGGTCGCGAAGGAGGCCGAGGAGGTCGAGTACCGGCCCGGCGCCGTGATCGTGCGCCACGGCGAGATCGGCACCGGGTTCTTCGTCATCGTCGAGGGGCGCGTGAAGGTCGTCCAGGGCGGGAAGACCGTCGCGCGGCTCGGCCCGGGCGACTTCTTCGGCGAACTCTCGGTCCTCGACCAGATGCCGCGCAATGCCCAGGTCGTCGCCGATGAGCCGACCCGCTGCCTCGCCCTCGCGTCGTGGGACTTCGAGCGCGTCCTGCTCGATCATCCGGCGCTGGCGCTCGCGATCCTGCGCGGTCTCGCCCGCCGGCTTCGCTCGGTCGCCGAATCGCACCGATCCTAAGGCGGATGTCGACCGTCGCCGAACCTGGCCGGTCGGGGACCGACGGGACGACGACGGACGCCACCGCGCCAGCCGGGACCGCGACCTTCCTGTTCAGCGACATCGAGGGATCGACCCGGCTCGAGCAGGAGCTGGGGACCGCCGGATACGTGGCCGTGCGCGAACGGCAGCGCGAGATCCTGCGGGCTGCCTTCGGCGCGTGTGGCGGCGTCGAGCAGGGCACCGAGGGCGATTCGTTCTTCGTCGTCTTCCCCGTCGCACGCTCCGCGGTCGATGCCGCGATCCGTGCACAGCGCGACCTGGCAGCCGAGGCGTGGCCGGACGGGATCGACGTCCGCGTCCGCATGGGGCTCGGGGCGGGCGAGGCGACGATGGCCGGCGGCAGCCTGGTCGGGATCGACATCAACCGTGCCGCCAGGATCGCGGGCGTCGCCCACGGCGGTCAGATCGTCCTGTCCGACGCCGTCCGCGCGCTCGTGTCGGGCACGCTCCCGGCCGACGTCTCGCTGCGCGATCTCGGCGAGCATCGGCTCAAGGACCTCGCTCCGGAACGCCTGAGCCAGGTCGTCGCCGAGGGGCTCATCGCGGAGTTCCCTCCGCTCCGTTCGCTCGATGCGCGCCCGAACAACCTGCCCACCCAGCTCACGACGTTCGTCGGTCGCGACCGGGAACTGGCGGAGGCGCTCGAGCTGCTCCGGCGGACCCGGATCCTCACGCTGACCGGCCCGGGCGGCACGGGCAAGACGCGGTTGTCGCTCCAGGCCGCGGCCGCTGCGGCGGACCGGTTCGCAGGGGGGGTGTTCTTCGTCGCCCTGGAGCCGGTCCGCGACCCGACCCTCGTCATGAGCCGCATCGCGGCCACGCTGGGGATCGCACAGGTGTCGGGCCGCCCGATCGTCGATCTCGTCGTCGACTGGCTCGGCGACCGCGAGGTCCTCTTCGTCCTCGACAACTTCGAGCAGGTCATCGACGGCGCGGGCGATGTCGCGATGCTGCTGCGGCGCGCACCCGGGCTCTCGGTCATCGTCACGAGCCGGATCGTCCTCCGCATCACGGGCGAGCAGGAGTTCCCTGTCGGCGGTCTGCCGGCCCCACCCGACGTCGAGCACCTCTCCGCGCTCGAGCGCGCCCGCTTGCCGGAGGAGCTGCGCTCGATCGACCCGCGCACCCTCGATCAGTTCGCGGCGGTCCGCCTGTTCATCGAGCGGGCGATCGCGGTCCGGCCGGGGTTCACGGTCACGAACGCGAACGCGCCCGCGGTCGCGGCGATCTGCGCACGGCTCCAGGGGATGCCGCTCGCGATCGAGCTCGCCGCGGCCCGCGTCAAGATCCTCTCGCCCGAGGCGATCCTCGCCCGGCTCGACAAGCAGCTGTCCGTGCTCGCGAGCGCGTCGCGCGACCTGCCCGAGCGGCAGCAGACGCTGCGTGCCGCGATCGCCTGGAGCTACGACATCCTCGACGAGGCGAGCCGCCGCCTGCTCGACCGGCTGTCGGTGTTCGCGGGCGGCTTCGATCTCGACCGCGCCGAGGCGGTCTGCGGCCCATCGGAGGAGCTCGGCCTCGACGTCCTCGACGGATTGACGTCCCTCGTCGACCAGAGCCTCGTCCGGAGCGAGGAGCACGACGGCGAGCCGCGCTTCCGGCTCCTCGACACGATCCGCGAGTACGCGTCCGAGATGCTCGCGGCGCGGGGCGAACCCGAGGAGCTGGAGCGCCGCCACGGCGCCGTCTTCCTCGCCCTCGCCGAGGAGGCCGCCCCCGAGCTTCACGGCACCGACCAGGGCCGCTGGCTCGGGCTCCTCGAGGTGGAGCACGACAACATCCGCGCCGCGATCGATCGTGCCACCGAGCGCGGCGACGCCGACATGGCGATCCGGATCGGCTTCGCGATGTGGCGGTTCTGGCAGAAGCGCGGCTACCTCAACGAGGCACGCGTCCGCCTCCAGCGGATCGCCGAGCAGCCATGGTCACGGACGGACCCGCGACTCCGTGCGCGCCTGTGCGAGGCACTCGGCGGGGTGTGCTGGTGGCAGGCGGACCCGGACCAGATGCAGGTCTACTACGACGAGGCGCTCGAGCTGTGGCGCGGGATCGGCGACAAGTCCGAGATCGCGAACGCGCTCTACAACGCCTCGTTCCGCTGGGTCCTCGCGATCGACCCGCTGACGGTCGAACCCGAGGACGTCGATCCGCTCGCGATCGGCGGGCGGTACCTGGAGGAGGCGCTCGCGATCTACCGCGAGCTGGGCGACCTGCGCGGCGCCGGCAACGCGCTGTGGGGGATCGGCGACCGGCACTACTTCCGCAACGAGAGCGAGCAGGCCGTGGCGCCGCTCGAGGAATCGCTCGAGCTCTTCCGGCGGGCAGGCGACCGCACGATGGAGGCATGGGCGCACCACATGCTGGGCAGCACGTTCCAGCGCCTGTCCCGCTTCGACGAGTCGCACGCGCATCTGGGCCAGGCCCTCGAGCAGTTCCATGCGGTCGGTGACACCGCGGGGATCACCCTCGTCCTCGACGACCTGTACCTCCTCGCCCTCGCCGAGGAGGATCTGCCGCGGGCGGCCCGCCTCCGCGGCGCGGCCCGCAACCTGTCGGGCGCCACCGGCGTCGGCCTC
>JBFKVO010000085.1:0-5609 GCA_041639095.1 Candidatus Limnocylindrales bacterium
CCGCCCTGTACGATCGCGGCGATGAACGAGTCCGACGACGCCCGGCGCCCCGCGGACCCGCCCGGCGAGCGGGAGCCCGGCGAACGAGCGCGGGACGCGGAGGCGCCCGACGGCCGCCACCTCGCGGCCCCGCCGTCCGCCCGGTACGGTCCCGCCGGTGCACCGACCGACGTCCGCGCCGGCAGCCCCGTCGCTCGGACGATCGTGCTCGCCGGTCTCGCTGCGCTCGTCGGAGCCGCGACGATCGTGATCGTCGGCGGGATCCTCGCCCAGACGAGCGGCCTGCTCGCGGTCGCCGGGCTCGGCGGCATCGTCATCGGCAGGATCCTGCGCGGCGCGCGAGGGGCGCTTACTCCCGCCCTCCGGGCGACGCTGCCGCTCGTGTTCGCGATCGACATGATCGTCCTCGGGAACCTCGGGATCTGGGTCTATGCGCTCGGCGAGGGCGGCGTGCTGGGACCGATCGAGTACCTGGCCGAGACATTCGGTCCGCTCGTGATCGCGGAGGTGGTGGTCGCCGCGGTCGCCGCCTACCTGGCGGAGCGGTGAGCCACCCGGCGAACGGCCCCGGCCCGGGGTCGACCGACGTCGCCGATCTGCGGTACCGGCGGCCGACGGAGGACGACTACGAGCGGATCGTCCGGGTCATCGACGACTGGTGGGGCGGCGAGCGCCACATGGACGTGCTCCTCCCCCGCCTGTGGCTCCAGCACTTCACGGGGACGTCGTGGGTCGCGGAGGATGCTGCGGGCGGTCTCGCCGGGTTCCTCGTCGGATTCGTCAGCCCGGACCACCCCGACGCCGGCTACGTCCACATGGTCGCCGCGAACCCGAACCTCCGTCGGCGCGGCGTCGGCCGCAGCCTGTACGACCGCTTCGTCGAGGATGTCCGCGCCCGCGGCGTGCGGACGGTCACGGCGATCACATGGCCCGGAAACCGGGGCTCGCTCGCGTTCCATCGCGCCATCGGCTTCCGCGTCGCGGAGGGTCCCGGGGCCCAGAACCTGTACGGGACCCCGGCGTTCGCCGAGTACGACTATGGACGCGAGGACCGCACGGTCCTCGTCCGCGAACTCTGAGGCGCCGTCGGGCACAGTGATGCCCGCAGGATCCTGAGGGTCAGCGCTCCATCCGCTCCGGGCGCGGGGCGCGGCGCCCGGGATGGCCCTCGTGCTCCTCGGCCGCGCGGCGCGCGTCGGCAAGGCGCTCGGACAGTTCCGGCAGCGTGCCCATCCCCTGCCCCGGCGCGATCCCGCCGGACTCGCCGACGAAGGGCATCCCCTGGCGCTCGACCGCGTCGAGGCTCATCGCGAGCACCGACGACTTCTGCGCCGCCACCTCGCGGACGTAGTCGCGCTCCTCCTCGGGCGACAGCCGGCGGCCGCGGACCGTCGTCCGGCTCTTGCCGACCGTCAGCCAGGCGAGGTGGTAGCGGTCCATCGACCCCCAGGCCGCGGACAGGAGATCGTCCGAGAGCTGGAGCCAGAGCTGGAGCGCGGTCAGGGTGGGGCTCGCCTGGAGCCGCTCGCCCTCGGCAAGGAGCTGGCGCGCGCGGGAGATGTACTCGTCGCGGGTCATCGCTCGTCCGCGACGGCGGACCCGCCGGCGGCGATGAACGCCTCCCGGTCGGCGCGGGCGCGAAGCGTCCACGGACCGGGACGCCCATCGCCGACGGGTGCACCTTCGAACCGGGTCACCGGCAGGATCCCTGCGACGCTCGAGCAGAGGAAGGCCTCGTCGGCCTCGGCGAGATCGCGCGTCGTGAGCCAGGCCTCCTCGGGCTCGAGACCGAGGTCGGCGCCCCAGGCGAGCAGCCAGGAGCGCGTGGTCCCGGGGAGGATCGCGCAGCCGACCGCAGGCGTCGCGAGGCGCCCGCCGCGTACGACGAAGACGTTGGCGGACGTCGCCTCCGACAGGAATCCGTCGATCGTCAGGAAGAGCGCATCGTCGGCACCCGCGCGGCGTGCTTCCAGGCGCGCGAAGACGTAGTCGGCGCGGCTCGTCGTCTTGAGGGCCGCGAGGGGGCTCTCCGGATCGCGCCGGACGGCGGAGACGACGAGGTGCAGGCCCCGCCGGAGGTGTCCGGGCGGGGCGGGCACGATCGGCCAGGCCTGCACGACGATCGTCGGCGGGACCGCCTCGTCGCCAGGCAGCAGGCCGCGCTGATGGAAGGCGCCGCGGCTGACCGTGATCCGCAGCGACGCGTCCCCGCCCGGACCGTCGAGGGCCTCGGCTGCGAGGAGGCCTGCGATCGCCCGCTCGAGCACCTCGCCGATGTCGGGGGGGAGCTCGATCCCGAGGCCGTCCGCGGAACCCCGCAGGCGCTCGACGTGCTCGACGAGTTCGGTAGGCCGGCCGCCCCGCGCACGGAGCGTCTCGAACACCCCGTCCCCGAGCTGGAAGCCGCGGTCGAAGGCCGACAGGTGGGCGCCCGTGGCCGGCACGATGACGCCGTCGATCCAGAGATGGGCCGGGTCCATGGCCGGGATTATCGCGGCCGCGGTCGAAGGGCGCGACGCCCGTCCCATCGCCGGGGCCACCGCCCGTGCCGTCAGCCGTCTCGGCCCGGCGGGCACCGCCCGTCAGGCGGTCTCGCGGCCTCCGATGGCCGCCAATGGCCCGCGCACCTTGGCCACCGTCTCCTCCCACTCGGCGGCCGGGTCGCTCCGCCAGGTGATGCCGCCCCCGACGTGGATCGTCAGCCGTGCGCCGTCTGCGACGAACGTCCGGATCAGGATGCTCGTGGCCATCGCCCCGTCGGGACCGATCCATCCCGCGGCGCCCGTGTACGGACCGCGCCGGACCGGCTCCAGCTCCTCGATCAGCTCCATCGCCCGGATCTTCGGGGCACCCGTGACCGAGCCGCCCGGGAAGCTCGCCGCGAGCAGGTCGAACGCGTCGCGCCCGGCGGCGAGCTGGCCCGTGACCGTGGTCACGAGGTGCTGCACCGCGGCGGTCCGCTCCAGCCGGCAGAGGCGGGGCACGCGCACCGAGCCGGGCTCGCAGACACGGCCGAGGTCGTTGCGCAACACGTCCACGATCATGACGTTCTCGGCCTGGTCCTTGCCGCTCGCGAGGAGCTCACGGGCGAGTGCCCGGTCCTCGTCCCGATCCCGCCCGCGCGGCCGTGTCCCCTTGATCGGATCGGTCGAGACGTGGCCGTCCGCGTCGAGGGTCAGGAACGGCTCCGGCGACGCGGACAGAAGCGCGCGCGGCCGGCCGTGCACGTCCGGTCCGAGGTCCACGTACGCGGCCATGAGCGCCGGGTCACCGGTTCGCAGCCGCCGGAACAGCGGCCACGGATCCCCCGCGAACGGGGTCTCGAGCCGGCGCGTGAGGTTCGCCTGGTAGATGTCGCCGCGGGCGATCGCGGTCCGGACGGCCTCGACACCGGCTTCGAAGGCGGGGCGATCCAGCCCGGATGCGAAGGTCGGCGCCGGGACGTCGGGCGGCGGGGCCGGTGTCCCGTCGACGCCGCCGGCGAGCCGCCCGTGCACGGCGCGGAGGCGTGCAGCCAGGCGCTCGCGGTCGCCGTCGACGACGCGCCCGGCGAGCCAGGCACGGCCGGTCCGCCGGTCCCAGGCGACGACCCAGTCGTGCAGCGCGAGGCGAAGGAGCGGCAGCGGCTGGTCGTCGCGCGCGATCTCCGGGAGTCGCTCGAGGTGGCGGCCGACGTCGTAGCCGACGAACCCGAGGAGGCCGCCGGTGAACGGCGGGGCATCGCCGCCGGCGACGGGGCTCGCATCCATCCCAGCGAGGAGGGTCCGCGCGTCGGCGAACGGCCCGCGTCCCGGGTCCCCCGCGGTCGGGACGGACGGTGCATCCACGACGGCGAGCGGGTCGGCGGACAGGTACGACCAGCGACCATGGCGCCCGGGGCGTGCGCTCTCGAGGAGGACCGGCCCGGGCACGCCGCGGAGCCTCTCCGCGACGTCGATCGGGCGCGCGTCGTCGAGGTCCGGGACGCGCTCGACGAGGACGCCCGTGGGAGGGCGGGGTGAAGCGATCCGGGTCTGCGCGATCACCCCGCGATCATAGGGCCGGTCCCGCCTGCGGGTCGCGGAAGAGGCGGGGCGCCCGGCTGGGGGGAAGCCAGACGCCCCATGGTGCCGAGCCACGCTCGGCGAGTGCCCCCGGTTCGCGAGCGGCCGGCGGCCTCCGTCGGTGTCGACCGCCCCGTCGTTCGAATCAGCCGTCGCCGGTCGCCCGGTCGCGGCGGCTGAACGCGGCGAGCCGTTCGCGACACTCTGCGTCGGCCCGAAGCGCCTGGCGGACGATCCACGGATCGACCCGCGTCGAGTCCTCGATCGTCACGGCCGGTCCCGTCGGTCCATCCTCGATGACGACGCCCGAGGCGTTCCGATAGTCGGCCATCCAGTTCGACTGGAGCTGGACGAGGGCGTCCGTCACGACCGCGGGGCTGAAGAGCCAGTCGAGGTAGATCGCGTTCAGCCGATCGACGATGTCGGCGATGCGCACCGGCCGCCCGCGCTCGATGCGCGCGACGAGGTGGATGATCCGGATCCCGGCGAACGGGTCGCGCGACTCGGCGATCGTCGGGGGCTGGTGGAGGGGCTCCGGCAGCCCGGCGGGCACGGGTCGCAGATGGGCAAGACCTGCGAGAGGCGGGGTGGCGCTGGTCACGGTTGCTCCGGCGGACGATCGCTGCTCGAGGGAACGTGAGCCTAGCACCGGGCGGCCCGCTCGACCAGTGGCTCGCAAGCGATTCGTGGGTCGCCCGGATGTTCACCGACCGTTAACGGGACGCCGATCCGCGGTTCATCCGCCCGATCGACGGTGTGCCTGAGCCGACCGGGGGGGCCAGCCGGCAGACAGGGGAGGCAGATGCGCGTGATCGACGGTCGAACGGCTCGAGGCCGCGGGGGGAGCGTCGCGGCACTGCTGGTCGGGGCGCTGGCGCTCGCGGCGTGCACGGGGGGGCCGGGGGGCGGGCCGGGATCGACTGACGGACCTGGCGGCTCCCTCACGGGCACGATCGCCATCGACGGGTCGAGCACGGTCTTCCCCATCACCGAGGCCGTCGCCGAGGAGTTCCAGCTCGATCACCCCCGCGTCCAGGTCGCGGTGGCGTTCTCGGGGACCGGCGGCGGGTTCAAGAAGTTCTGCGCCGGCGAGACCGACATCAACGACGCGTCGCGGGCGATCAAGGAGGACGACGCGGGCGAGGGCCTCGCGTGCGAGGCGAACGGCATCGACTGGGTCCAGCTCCAGGTCGCGATCGACGGGCTGACCGTCGTCGTCCATCCCGACAACGACTTCGCGACGTGCCTGACGGTCGCCGAGCTCGCCGCGATCTACGGGCCGGACTCGCCCGAGCGGCTGCAGTGGAGCGACGTCCGGGCCGACTTCCCCGCTCGTCCGGTCGTCCGGTACATGCCGGGTGCGGATTCGGGGACGTTCGACTACTTCACCGAGGAGATCAACGGCGAGACCGACGCCGCCACCCGCTTCGCGACCCAGTCAGAGGACGACAACGTGCTCGTGACGGGCGTCGGCGGCGACATCGACGCGATCGGCTTCTTCGGGTACGCCTACTTCGTCGAGAACGCCGACAAGGTCGTCGCGGTCGCGGTGGACGGCGGCCGCGG
>JBFKVO010000086.1:0-5604 GCA_041639095.1 Candidatus Limnocylindrales bacterium
AGCCGAGACGACGTCGAGCGCGACGAGCTCGGCGATGAGGGACTCGTACTCGTAGATGCTCTGGAGCGTTCCCTGGCTCACCTCTGGCTGGTACGGGGTATACGCGGTGTACCACTCGCCGCGCAGGAGCATCTGGTCGATGAGGGCCGGCGTGTAGTGGCGGTAGGCCCCTGCGCCCAGGAAGGAGACGAGGTCGACCCGGTTGCGGGCCGCCAGGCGCCGGAAGCGGGCGGCGAGCTGGAGTTCGGACTCGGGCGCCGGGAGGCGCAGGGGAGAGGCGCGCAGCTCGTCGGGGATGTCCTGGAACAGCTCGTCGACGCTGGTGATGCCGAGCGCCTCGAGCATCCGCTCCCGATCCGGAGCGGTGTGCGGTCCGTAGGCCATCGGTCGGTCAGCCCTCGGCGACGATCGCGTCGTACGCCGCGGCGTCGAGCAGCTCGTCGAGCTCGTCGCCGGCCGTCACCCGCAGCTTGACCATCCAGCCCGACCCGTACGGCTCCTGGTTCACGAGCTCGGGCTTCGCCGAGAGCGCGTCGTTGACTTCGACCACCTCGCCCGAGACCGGCGCGAACAGGTCACTCACAGCCTTGACGGATTCGACGACGCCGAACGTTCCGCCCTGCTGCACCGCCGAGCCGGACGACGGCAGCTCGACGTACACGATGTCACCCAGCTGGTCGGTCGCGTACTTGGTGATGCCGACCGTGGCCGTGTCCCCGTCGACGCGGATCCACTCGTGGTCCTTCGTGTAGCGCAGATCCGTGGGGTTCATCGAGCGCAGCTCCTCGTGCGGACATCTCCGCCCGGACGTCGCGGCCCACGTGGGCTGCGGCCCGGGCGCTCAGCGGGGGCGCCGGTAGAACGGGAGTGGCACGACTTCCGCGGCCACGGGCTGGTCGCGGATCTCGACCTCGACCATGGTACCCGGGTCCGCGTCGGCGGGCGCGACGTAGGCCATCGCGATCGCGCGACCCAGGGTCGGCGAGTGGGTGCCGCTCGTCACGACGCCGGTCGCACGGCCGTTCACGCGAACGGGGTGCCCATGGCGTGCGATCCCGCG
Source organism: Candidatus Limnocylindrales bacterium (assembly GCA_041639095.1). Lineage (GTDB taxonomy): Bacteria > Chloroflexota > Limnocylindria > Limnocylindrales > CSP1-4 > CAKKPP01. The sequence continues at coordinate 1,061 of JBFKVO010000086.1, forward strand.
GCCGACCATCCCGAGCCCGACGAGCCGCTTCGCCGGCCCCTCGGTGGAGACCCGCTCGAGCGGCCCGCGCCCGACGAAGTCGCCGGGCTTGTCGAGCCGGACGACCCGCCCGAGCCCCGCGTCGTACGGCGTCGTGCCCCGGTCGAGCTCGTTGCCGTACAGGGGCATGCCGGCCTCGAGGCGGAGCGTATCGCGCGCACCGAGCCCGCACGGGATCACGCCCGAGCCCGCTCCGGCGGCCGCGAGCGCGTCCCAGACCGCCTGCGCCGCGTCCCACCCGACGAAGACCTCGAAGCCGTCTTCGCCCGTGTAGCCGGTCCGCGCCACCAGGGCCGGAATGCCCGTGACCGTGCCCTCCGCCATCGCGTAGTAGCGCAGGCTCCCGAGATCCACGTCGGTGAGCGGGGCAAGCACCTCGGCCGCCCGCGGACCCTGGATCGCGACGAGAGCCGTGTCGAGCGAGCGATCGTCGAGGACGGCCGTGAAGCCGCCGATCCGGTCGGCGAGCTCGTCGCTCACGACGGCCGCGTTGCTCGCGTTCGCCACGACGAGGAACCGGTCCTCGGCGACCCGGTAGACGATGAGATCGTCGACGATGCCGCCGTCCGGGGCGCAGATCATCGAGTAGTGCGCCCGGCCGACCGCGAGCGTCCGGGGATCCGACACGAGCGCGAAGGCGAGCGCGTCACCCGCTCCCTCGCCCTCGATGAACAGCTCACCCATGTGCGACAGGTCGAACAGACCGGCGCGCTCGCGGACCGCGCGGTGCTCCTCGAGGATGCCCGCGTACTGGACCGGCATGAGCCAGCCGGCGAAGTCGATGAGGCGGGCACCCAGCGCGCGGTGGGTCGCGACGAGCGGGGTGTCCCGCGTGTCGCCCTGGTCGCGGGTCATCTCGTCATCGGCGCCGACGGCGCCGCGCGCTTCGTGCGCCACACGTCACGCGCCGGCCTCGCTCGTCGCCGGCAGGGCGTCGGCGCCGCCGCCCGCCTCGTCGCGAACGGTGGCGCGCGACTGGGCCGTCGCGACGAGCCCACGCTCGGTATCGAAGCTCAGCAGGGACTGCGCGTCGGAGAACGCCACCCAGCGCACGTCGGCGAACTCGCGATCGTGATGGCCGAGATCGCCGCCGGTTTGCTTCATGAGGAAGTAGTGAACGGTCTTGTGGATCCGTCGCCCATGCTGGACGAACGTGTACTCGATCGACGGCAGTCGCTCGACGATCGCGACCTCCAGACCGCTCTCCTCGCCGACCTCGCGGAGCGCCGTCTGCTCGAGGGATTCGCCCGGCTCGGGCGTCCCCTTGGGCAGCGTCCAGGTGACTCCGTGCTCGCGGCGGCGCATCCCGACGACGAGCTCCGGGCCCTCCTCCCCCACCCGGACGACGATCCCGCCGGCGGACGTGGCGGTGACGGACCTCAGCCGAGCCACGGCGCCGACGCGGCGCTCGGTCGGCGGACGGAGCGCGAGCGCGCGGGACGGGTCCAGCGGATCGATACCGCCGGGCGTGGCCCGCCCGTGCTCACCGGTCGCGTCGGGGCCGCGCGCATCGAGCGACCGCTCGCCCGCAACCGCTCGAGGGGTCCCGGCTCGATCTGGTGAAGCACGGTCACCCTGCTGCCGGCGGCGTTGAAGCCGCGGCGCCCGAGCCCGAGACGACGCTCGCGCGTGCCGGCCGTCGGCTGGACGAAGCGGGCCTTGGGACGCGTGGCGAAGCGAGCCGCGATGCTGTGCTCCATGGGCGGCAATGGTACCGCGTCAGCGAGCGCTTGCAAGCGATCCCCGCAGGCGCTCGGCGGCCTCCGGTGCGAGGACGCCCCGGGCCAGGGCGAGGTCGATCTCGCGGTCGGCGGCGGCGAGGTACAGGGGCAGCACGGCGGGCGCCGAGGCGCGCAGCGCGTCGAGGTGCGCGGCCAGCGTCCCGACATCCCCGCGCGCGATCGGTCCCGTCAGCGCATCACGGATCCCGAGCGCCCGCGCGTTCCCGAGCGTCTGCTCGACGAGCCGTCCGTAGACGGCGAGCGATCCGGCCTCGTCGAGGCCCGCCACGCGGCCGAGCTCGGCGATCGCGTCGAGCAGGGCGACGAAGCCGCCGGCAGCGAGGACCGCCGCCGCGTGGTAGGCGGCCTTCGAGCCCGGCGCGAGCCGCACCGGTGTCGCCCCGAGCGCCTGTGCCATCTCGGCCAGCAGCGCGGCGAGCTCGTCGTCGCCCTCGACCGCGATCGTGGCGCCCTGGAGCGCGGCCACGGCTCGCTCGAGGTCGGCGAACGCGACGAGCGGGTGGAAGGCGCCGATCTGCGTCCCGGCCGCCATCGCCGGCGCGAGGACCTCGGCGCCGAGCGCGCCGCTCGTGTGGACCATCGCCTGCCCGCTGTACATCCGGACGCTGCCCGCGAGCGGCGCGATCGCGTCGTCGGGTACCGCCACGACGATCAGCTCGACCTCATCGACGAGGGCCGCGGCCTCGGCGAACGCGCGGACGCCGGGGACGAGCCGCCCGAACCGCTGCCGCCGACCCGGATCGCGCGAGGCGACGGCAGCGACCGGCCAGCCGGCACGGCTGAGGGCGACGCCGAGGGCCGTACCCACCGCGCCGGCCCCCACGATGCCGACGATCGGCGGCTCTCCCGGCTCGCTGTGCCGGTGGGGATGGGCATGGCCGGGTTCCGCGTGATCGTGCGGGCCCCCGCCGGCGGCTCCCGGGAGGTCGTCGCCGCCATCGTCCGCCGCGCGACGGCCGCCACCCGGGTCGAGATCGATGCCCGCCTCCTCGATGTCGCGGATCGTCGCCGCGCGCTCGTCGTCGGGCCCGTCGGTGCTCGGGGCAGGCCCGTCGAGCGGGTCCTCCCAGCCCTTCATCGCCGGTCCGCGACGCGAGCCGGCGTCGGTCGCGTCCGAACGGTCCCGCGCCATCGGGAGGCGGCCGTCCCGCGGAGCGGCGGGCCGTCCGCGCCCGGCAGCCGCTCGCGGTACGCTTCCATCCGACGAGTGTAGCGACGACGCGGAAGGACGGACGCTTGGCCACGATCGACCCATTCGGAGCGCGCGACAGCCTCGGCCCGGGCCTGCCCGACCTGTTCCGGCTCGAGAGCGTCGCCGACCGGATCGATCTCGCTTCGACGCCCGTCACGGTCAAGATCCTGCTCGAGAATCTCCTGCGTCACGCGGGACACGGCGCGATCACGCCCGACGATGTCGAGGCCCTCGTCAGCTGGCGTCCCGGAGCCGCCGCGGCGGCGCCGGATATCGAGATCCCGTTCATGCCCGCGCGCGTGATCCTCCAGGACTTCACCGGCGTCCCGGCGATCGTCGATCTCGCCGTCATGCGCGACGCGATGGCCGAGCTCGGGGGCGACCCGGCGCGTGTCAACCCGCTCGTCCCCGCCGACCTCGTCATCGACCACTCCGTCCAGGTGGACCGCTTCGGGACGCCCGCGGCGTTCGCGTTCAACGTCGAGCGCGAGTACGAGCGCAACGGGGAGCGCTACCAGCTCCTGCGCTGGGCACAGACCGCCTTCCGCGACCTGCGGGTCGTCCCGCCAGGGACGGGCATCGTCCACCAGGTGAACCTGGAGTACCTCGCGACGGTCGTCACCGACGCCACGGACCCCGACGGCGAGGGCCGGATCGCCTATCCCGACACGCTCGTCGGGACGGATTCGCACACGACGATGATCAACGGGCTCGGCGTCCTCGGCTACGGCGTCGGCGGGATCGAGGCCGAGGCCGTCCTCCTCGGCCAGCCGCTCTACCAGCCCCTGCCGCGCGTCGTCGGCGTCCGCCTCCATGGGGAGCTGCCCGACGGTTCGACCGCGACCGACCTCGTGCTCGTCGTGACCGAGCTCCTCCGCCGGACCGGCGTCGTGGGCGCGTTCGTCGAGTTCGCCGGCGACGGCCTCGCGGGCCTGTCGCTCGCCGACCGGGCGACGATCAGCAACATGAGTCCCGAGTTCGGGGCGACGGCGACCCTCTTCCCGATCGACGACGAGACGCTCGTCTACCTCCGGCTGACAGGCCGCTCGGACGAGCGGGTCGCGCTCATCGAGCGCTACGCGAAGGAGCAGGGCCTGTGGCGGCTACCGGGGGCGACACCCGCCTTCGACGAGCTCCTCGAGCTCGATCTCGCGACCGTCACCCCGTCCGTCGCCGGTCCTCGCCGGCCCCAGGATCGCGTGACGCTCCCGGAGCTCCCCGCCAACTTCGTTGCCGCCTATCCGCACGTCCGCCCGGACGCGGCCGCCGCCCGGCTCACGTCGGAGGGCGGCGTGAACGGCGCGACCGAGGACGGGAGCGTGGCGATCGAGACCGACGCAGGGCCGGCGATCGTGCGCCACGGTTCGGTGGCGATCGCGGCGATCACCTCGTGCACGAACACGTCGAACCCGACCGTGATGGTCGGCGCCGGCCTCCTCGCCCGCAACGCCGTCGCTCGCGGGCTCCGGGTGTCACCGACCGTGAAGACCTCGCTGGCGCCTGGGTCGAAGGCGGTCACCGGCTACCTCGCGTCGGCCGGGCTCATGGACCCGCTCGAGCGCCTCGGGTTC
>JBFKVO010000087.1:0-5604 GCA_041639095.1 Candidatus Limnocylindrales bacterium
CTCGCACGCGTCGGCGGCGAGGATCCCTGGACCCCCGCCGTTCGTGAGGATCGCGACGCGCGGCCCGGCGGGGAGGGGCTGGCTCGCGAGGAGCGAGGTGACGTCGAACAGGTCGCCGATCGTCTCGGTCCGCACGACGCCCGCCTGGCGGAAGACGGCGTCGATCACCCCGTCCGAGGGGTCCAGCAGGGCCCCGGTGTGCGACGACGTCGCCCGTGCCCCCGCCGTCGAGCGGCCGCCCTTCACCGCGACGATCGGCTTGTCGCGCCCCACGCGGCGGGCGATCTCGGCGAACCGGCGTCCGTCGCCGAGCGATTCGAGGTAGAGGAGGATCACCCCGGTGGCCGGGTCGTCCTCCCAGTACGAGAGGAAGTCGTTCCCCGACAGGTCGGCCTTGTTGCCTACCGACACGAAGGTGGACACGCCGAGCCCGAGGCGGTTCGCGTGGTCGAGGAGCGTGAGGCCGAGGGCGCCACTCTGGGTCAGGAAGGCGACGTTGCCGGCGTGCGGCTCGAACGGTACGAACTGCCCGTTCATCCTGACGTCCGAGGCGGTGTTGACGACCCCCATGCAGTTCGGCCCCACGAGGCGCATCCCGGCGGAGCGGCAGATCCCGACGAGCTCCTCCTGGCGAGCGCTCCCTTCGCCACCGATCTCCGAGAAGCCGGCACTGACGACCACGAGCGCCCGGACTCCCTTCCGGGCGCACTCCCGCGCGACACCGGCGACGGCCCGCGCGGGGACGACGACGATCGCGAGGTCGACGTCGCCCTCGATGTCGAGGACCGACGCGACCGCCGGGACGCCCTGCACCTCCGTGGCGGCCGGGTTCACCGGGTGGAGCCGGCCGGTGAAGCCTCCGCGGACGAGGTTGTCGAAGAGGTCCCCGCCCACGGTCCGACGATCGCGCGAGGCGCCGACGACCGCGATCGTGCGCGGACGCAGCACGGCGTCGAGCGCACCCCGGAGGTCGCCCTGGCCGCCGGGGTGCGCGTCCGCGACGGTTCCGTCCGTGGGAGTCGCCGTCACCGCGACCCGATCGGGATGAAGAGATCGACCGGCGGCGCCTGCGCGGACCCGTCGTCGATCCGCCAGGCGATGTCGGCGCGAACGTCGACCACGCCCGGCACCATGCGCACGGCCCGTTCGATCGTCTCCGCCGTCGAGCGACGCTCGACGTGGCCTCGGACGGTCGCCACGCCGTCGCGGACGGTGACGCGGAACGCCGTCGGATCGAGCCACAGGACGTGCAGGAGCACGTCGTCGCGGATCGTGTCGGCGAGCTCGGCGTCCGAGCGGACGTACGCCCGGACGAGGTCCGCGCGGGTCACGATCCCGATCAGCCGACCATCCTCGACGACCGGCAACCGGTTCACCCGGCGGGCGGTCATCCGAGCCGCCGCCTCGGGGATCGTCGCGGCCGGCTCGATCGTGACCGGGGGCGCGGACATCGCGTCCCCCGCGGTCTGCGCGGCGATCCGCCGCGTCTGGGCGCGGGCCTCGGCCGAGTCGCCGAAGAACCGCGCGAGCGCACGGTGGCGGACCGCCTCGGCACCCTGCTGTTTCATCAGGAGGTCGGCCTCGGACACGACCCCCACGACACCGCCGTCGGCCGCCACGACCGGCAGGCCGCTGATGCCGTACTCGAGCAGCAGCCGGGCGACGTCCTTGAGCGGTGTCTCCGGATGCACCACGTGCACGGACTTCGTCATCACATCGCGAACGTTCTTCATCGGTGGGTACCCCTTCCGTGCCTCAACCATCGGGCGGCGGCCGATCCCGGTGGAAGGGTCGAAGGTCACCTCGTTGGGAGCCACGCGCACCCGAGGCGGGCCGTTCGGCACCCGGCGGCGGCCCCATGTGGCCGGTGCGCGGATCCGTGACATGAGGGACGCTGTCGGGACCACGTCCACCGACGGAGGAGAGACCGATGAAGGCGACCCCCACGCTCGACAAGCCCCTCCCCGCGCTGCTCGACTGGCTGCGCACTCACGGGATCGACTACGACGTGCACGAGCACGCCGAGGCGTTCACCGCCCGGGCGACGGCGACGGCCGAGGGTGTCGATCCCCACACGTTCGCGAAGGTCGTCGTGATCCAGGCGGACGACGGGAGGATGGCGCTGGCCGTCCTCGACGCGACCGACCACCTCGACCTCGAGAAGGCCCGCCACGTCCTCGGCGCAGGCCGCGTCCGGCTCCTCACGGAGGACGAGATGGCCGAGCTCGTGGCCGACTGCGAGGTCGGTGCGATGCCGGCGGTGGGACCGCTCTACGGCCTCGTGATGTACGCCGACAACGCGGTCCGCGAGGACCCCGGCATCAGCTTCAACGCCGGGAGCCACCGGATCAGTGTCCGCGTCGATCGGGCCCGCTGGGAACAAGCCTGCGACGTCGCCTACGCCGATCTCGCCGTCGGGACCGAGTCCCGGCCCGCCTGGGCGCGCTCGTGACGGCGGTCGGGGCGGAGACCGGCGCGCCGACACGCGACGCGGTCCGTCCGGCCGTCCTCGTCTGGATCGACGCCGAGCAGGCCCGGATCGTCCGCTGGCGCGACGACGAGGCACGCCTGGAACGCGTCCGATCGGACGTTCCCGGGCGACGCCGCTCGACCGGGCACGTGCGGCACGACCCGCGCATCCGCCACGGCGGAGGCGGCACGCCGCAGTCGGCCGGTGAGCCGCGCCGCCTCGAGCGCCTCGCGCGCTTCGTCGAGCGGGTCGCCGACCGCATCGACGCCGGGGAGGACGTGCTTCTCCTCGGACCCGGCACGGTGCCCCGGCGCCTCGAGCGCGTGCTCCACGCAGCCGTCGCCGCGACGGCGGAGGCGCGGCAGGACGGACGCACGGTCACCGTCGAGGCGGCCGGACCGCTGACGGACCCGCAGCTCGTCGCACGCGTGCGCTCGTTCGTCGGCGAGGCGGCCGAACGGCGCATCGTCGGCCGCTAGAACGTCGGCCGCGAGAAGGAGACCTCGCACCGCTGACGGGCCCGGAGCACGGCCCGCGATGACGCGGACCGCGCTACGCTCCGCCGATGGACGAGGTTCCGGCCGAGGCGTTCCTCGCGGCGATGCCCGCCGAGCGTCGCCGCGTGGCCGAGCGCCTCCGCGACGTGGTCCTTCGCGCGGTCCCCGACGCGATCGAGCGCGTGCGGCCGGGCTGGGGCCTCCTTGGCTACGACGTCCCGTTCGGGCGCAGGACGCGCTACTTCGCGTTCATCTGGGCCGAGCCGGAGCACGTCCACCTCGGCTTCGAGCACGGCATCGCGATGGACGACCCGGACGGCGTGCTTGGCGGCGCCGGCCTCCGCCAGGTCCGGTTCGTGACCCTCGTCCGCGGCGACGAGGTCCCCGAGGCGACGCTCGTCGCGCTCGTGCGCGAGGGCGCGCGGGTGGCGTCGATGAGCCGCACGGAGCGGGCGACGCGCGTCCTCGACCGCGACGGCTGAGCGCCGGCCGTCCCACGCGCCGCCGCGGGCCGAATGGCCCCGTCCGAACGGGCCGCTCGACCGATGTCGGCGCCCGACCCCGGCGCCGACGATGCGCCCATGGATGACGCGGCCCCCTGGTCGACCCTCCTCGTCGAAGCCCTGATGACGCCGGATCCCGTCGTGATCCCGATCGACACGGCGGTCACCGAGGTCGCCGAGACGCTCGCGCAGGCAGACATCTCGGGCGCCCCGGTCGTCGACGCGTCCGGGTTCCTCGTCGGCGTCGTGAGTCAGACCGACCTCGTACGGGTCGCCGCCGCCCGGACCGGGCGCGGCGACGGGTGGCAGGGCATGACCGCCCGTCATGTGATGAGCCGCTCGCCGGTCACCGTCCGCGCCGACACCCCGGTCGTCGAGGCCGCGCGCCGGATGGAACGCCATGGCATCCATCGGGTCATCGTCCTCGACGAGGCGGGCGCGAAGCCGGTCGGGGTCATCTCGATGAGCGACCTCCTGCCGCTCCTCGTCGACGCCGCCGGGGACTGACCGGACGCGTCCGTCCCCGACCACGGATCCGCGTCCAGGGCGTCAGCACACGCTCAGCGCCATCTCCACGGCAGTGTCGGCGTCCCACGACTGGCCCTCGCGCCACGCATCGCGCAGGTCCGGATCCGTCCTGAGCCCCTCGATGTCGAGGTCGATTTGCCAGCGATCGGTCGTCCAGCCGCCGAGGCTGACGCCGGTGGTCTCCGCGAGCCGTGCCGAAGCGGCCGCGATCCGCGCCGCGGATTCGCGATGGCCCTCGGCCCACTCCAGTCGCGCGAGGCCGTCGAACGCGAGCGCGTAGCCGGACACGTCGGCCAGCTCCCGGAAGATGCGGATCGCGTCGTGGAGCTTGCTCCGCGCCTCGTCGAACTCGCCCACACGAGCCTCGACGCCGGCGCCCATGAATCGCGACCAGGCGAGCATCGGCCGGTTGCCGTGCCGCTCGAAGATCTCGCTCGCCTCCGCGTTCTCGGCGCGTGACCGGTCGGGATCCCATTCGTCCAGGCTCAGCCTGATACCGCCGAGCGCCCAGAGCGTCTTCGCGATCCCGGCCTCGTCCTCGAGACGCCGGAAGATCTCGAGCGCCTCCTGCGCGAGCCGCCGGGCGCCGTCCGGGTCCTCCTGGGAGACGAAGAACGTGAAGCACTGGTTGTAGAGCGCCTCGGCGACGCCCCGCTCGTCGCCGAGCGTCCGGGCGATCTCGAGCGCCTGGCCGTACCGCGTGCGGGCGGCCTCGAAGTCCGCCTGCCAGTACGCGAGACCCCCGGCCGCGTCGATCGCCCGGGAGAGGAGCGCGAGGTCCTCGAAGCCTTCTGCGGCGGCCAGCGCCGCGTCGGCGCGATCGCGTCCCTCGGTGAGGTGGCCACGCATCTGCCAGAAGCGCCAGCAGGCCGCCACGAGACGGAGCGCGAGCGCCGTCCGGCCCGCGCCGAGCGACCAGGTGATCGCGGCGCGCACGTTCTCGTGCTCGCGATCGACGCGATCGAGCCACGCCCCGCCGGTCGCACCGGTGAACTTCGGAGCGATCTCCTCGAGGAGGTCCGCGAAGACCTGGGCGTGGCGTTGGCGGTAGGTGTCCGCCTCCGCGGCCTCCTCGAGGCGCTCGATCGCGTACTCGCGGATCGTCTCGAGCATGTCGACGCGGAGGTCGTCCTCGTCCTCGACGCGCCGGAGGAGGCTCTTGTCGACGAGCGATCCCAGCTGGTCGATGAGCTCGAGGTCGTCCCGGGTCCCGAGCACCGCCGCGATGCGCGGCAGCGACGCGCCCCCGAGGAACACGCCGAGCCGGGCGAACAGGCGGGCCTCCTCGGGGGAGAGGAGCTCGTAGCTCCAGGCGATCGTGCCGCGCAGCGTGCGCTGGCGCTCCGACCCGTCGCCGCTGCCGCCACCGAGGATCGCCAGGCGGCTGTCGAGCCGGTCGAGCAGCGCCCCGAGCGGCAGGAGCTTGACGCGTGCGGCCGCCAGCTCGATCGCGAGCGGGAGGCCGTCGAGGCGGCGGCAGATCTCGGCGACGATCGCGGCGCTCGCCTCGGTAAGCGCGAAGCCCGGCTTCGCGGCGCGGGCGCGGTCGACGAAAAGGGCCACGGCCTCCGTACGCGCCAGCTGGTCCAGGGCCCGCGCGTCCTTC
>JBFKVO010000088.1:0-5597 GCA_041639095.1 Candidatus Limnocylindrales bacterium
ACGGCGGGCTCGGCGATCGTCATGTCGCTCAGCAGCAGCCGGCCACCGGGCACGAGGACGCGCCGGACCTCGTCGAGCGCACGCGGCTTGTCGAGGGTCGACAGGACGCACTCGGCAAGGACGGCGTCGAACGAGCCGCCGGCGAACGGGAGGTCCGTCGCGATCCCGCCGACGAACGTCGGGTCGGGTGCCGGATCGGCCCCGGACGGCGACTCGCCGTCGCGCCCGGGCCGGCGCGCTCGCGCGCGGCGGAGCGCCGGCTCGCTCGGGTCGAGGCCGGTCACCACGAGCCCCGACCGCTCCGCGGCGAGCCAGCTGCTGGCCCCCGTCCCGCAGCCGAGGTCGAGCAGCTGCGATCCCCGTGTGACACCTCCCTCGTCGAGCAGCGTCGCGGTCGCGGCGAGACCCCCCGGGTGGAGCGACTCGCCGAGGACGAGCTCGATCGCGGGGTCTCCGTAGAGGACGGCACAGCATGCCTCCACCGACACCGGGTCGAGGACGCCGACCGGTGCGGTCGCCCGCCCGGCGGATCGATCGCTCACGAACCCGACACGACGGGCAGCTCGCGCGGCGCCGGGGCCCCGTCGGAGCCGCGGCGCCGGCGTGCCGCCAGCCGCGCCCGCGTCTGCTCGCGGTAGCCGACCGTGTTGTAGGTGCAGAACGGGATCATCCGGCCGTCATCCTGGAGGACCCCGATGCAGCACTTCATCGCCTTCCTGACGTCGAACGTCCACGGATCGAGGAAGTCGCGCAGCTGGACCATGAAGATCCGCCGGCCGAGATCGACGAGCCCGGGCAGGTCGAGGTCGCAGGCGGCGCACGCGAACCGGTCGGCCTGGGCGTCGCCGGGCACGCTCGCCGCCGACCACAGGCCCTCCAGCGCGTGCAGGATGTCGCGGTCCACGCCCGGCATCGAGCGGTTCGTGATGTAGTCGAGGTAGCGCTCGACGTCGACCAACCGGGGCAACGGGATCACCTCGCCCTCGTCGCCGAGGTAGGCGTACGTCACCGACGAGCAGGTCGGCATGCAGCACGGGATCGGGACGAAGTCGCTGGCCCGGAACGGGCCGCCGGGGTGGGCGTCGATCCGGCGGACGATGTCGGGGATCGTCATGCGCCGCAGCGGGTCGTGGTCCGGGTGTCGGCCGGTGTGCGTGACCGGCTGGAACATCACGCCCCGGACCGCCGGATGGGAGATCCCGAACTCGACGAGCGGGCCCGCCTCGTGCTCGTTCACGTCCCGCTCGATCGCGGCGACGAGCATGACGTGGAGGTCCGCCTCGGCGAGGCGGTCGAGGGCGCGCAGCTTCGTCTCGAGCAGGGGCGTCCCCCGAATCGCGCGATACGTGTCGTCCGTCAGACCGTCGAACTGGAGGTAGACGAGCGGTCGCCGCTCGGCGAAGCCCTCGAACCAGCGCGGATCGTCGGCGATCCGCAGCCCGTTCGTGTTGACCATCACGTAGCCGATGTCGCGGGCCTTCGCGGCGTCCAGCATCGCCAGGAGGTCGGGATGGATCGTCGGCTCGCCACCGGAGAACTGGACGACCTCCGGGTGCCCTTCGAGCTCGACGAACCGATCGAGCATCCGCTCGACCTCGGGCACGGTGAGGTTGAAGCCGGCACCCGCGTTCGCGAAGCAGACCGGGCAGTCGAGGTTGCAGGCGGTGTTCACCTCGATGAGCGCGAGGCAGGTGTGCTGGCGGTGCTCGGGACACAGGCCGCAGTCGAGCGGGCAGCCGTTCACGACCTCCGTCGATGTGCGCAGCGGCGGCTGGCCGGGCTTGTCGAAGCGGGCCTGGTCCACGTACGCGGCCGCATCGGCGTACACGAGGCCCTCGAACCAGCCGTGGTCGGGACAGCGCTTGCGCAGGTACACCTGCCCGTCGCGGAGCAGCACCTGCGCGTCGATCACCCCGCGGCAGACCGGGCAGATCGATCGCGTCACGTCGTGCAGGATCTCGCCGGCGGGGCGCGCCCCAGCGGCGGTCGTCGCGATGGGCGCCGTCATGGCCCGATCGTAGATCCGGTGCAGCGAAGCCGCCCGTGGCCGAGCGCACAACCGGACCGGCGCCCGCAACGGCGTCCCACCCTGGCGTACGCTGCGGTCATGAGCACTCGACGACGCCCGTCGTATGCGCCGGCCCAGCTTTCCGTGGTCCTCGCGATCACGGGCCTCCTCGCCGGCGCCTGCGCGATCGACCCGTCGGCTGGCCCGACGGCCGCTCCCGCCAGCACGCCGCCGGCGACGGCCGCACCGTCTCCGAGCGGCACGACCGACGCGACGGCGACGCCCTCGCCCACCGGCGGACCGACCGACCTGCCGGGGACGGCGTTCGAGATCGCGCCCCGACCCGGGGCGATCCTCGCGGTCGTCGGGATCGCTCACGATGCGACCCTTGCCCTGCGGGCCATCCCCGGCGCGGATCAGCCCGCCCTCCGCCAGCTCGCCCCGCACGAGGACGGGCTCCGGGCGAGCGGCCGCGCCCGCCTCCTCGCCGACACGATCTGGTACGAGGTCAACGCGCGCGGCACGGTCGGCTGGGTGGAGTCCGCGTTCCTCGGATCGCTCGGCGCAACTGCCGACGACACCGCCGCGATCGTCACGCGTCTGGGCGGGACGCCCGTTGCCACCTCCGTCGCCGCGCTCGGGCAGCTCATCGCCGAGTCCGTCGCCACGACGGAGCCGCCGTCCCGGATCGTGATGACGGCCGCGCCGTCCGCGGGCGACCTCGCCGAGGTGACGGTCGACGTCCTCGGGGTCGGCGATGACAGCGCACTCGGCGGCCGACTCCACATCTTCGCGGCGCCGGTCCCGGGCGGCGTCACGCTGAAGAGCGTCGAGACGACGATCGTCTGTCACCCGCACCGCGGGGCCGACGCGGAGGGGATCTGCGTCTGATCCTCGGCCCGCCGGCCGGGGTCCGGTCGGCGTGCCACGAGCGGGGCCTCAGGAGCGGCGCGTCGAGACCTCCGTCCGCCGCCGTCGCACCATCGAGCGGGACGCGAGGCGTCGCGTACCCGTTCCGCGACCGTCGCCGTCCGACGACGCCGCGTCGGCCTCGACGGTCCCGGGAGCGGGCTCCGCGTCGTCGCGCCGACGGTGGGTCTCCGCTGCTGCGCCCGCGTCGTGCGCCGGCAGCCCCGCGCCGTAGAGCCCGACGAACGCCTCGACGACGCCGGGGTCGAACTGGACCCCCGCCTGCGCGCGGAGTTCGGCGATCGCCGACTCGTGGCTGATCGCGGGGCGGTACGGCCGGCCGACCGTCATCGCCTCGTACGCGTCGATGACGGCGACGATCCGGGCGCCGATCGGGATCTCGTCGCCGACGAGCCCGTGCGGGTACCCACGCCCGTCGAACCACTCGTGGTGGTGGAGCACGATCGCCGCCGCGTCGCGCAGGGCGCCGGCCTGCTCGAGGATGACCTGGCCGATCTTCGGGTGCTCCGCGAGGACGCGGCGGTCGGCCGTCCCCAGCTCGCCGGGGTGCGACAGGATGTCGTCGGGGATCGCGAGGTTGCCGAGGTCGTGGAGGAGCCCGGCGGCGCGGACCCGCTCGACCTCTCGGTCGGGTAGGCCGATCGAGCGGGCCAGCGTGGCGGCGGCCTCGGCGATCATCGTCGAGGGCTGCGTCGCCCAGCTGGCACGGCCGGACAGGACGTCGACGAGGACCTCCGTGGCGGCCCGGGCGGCGCTGCGCCCCAGCTCCGACGCCTGGACCCGTGCCTCCGGAGCGATCGACGCACGGGCGACCGGTTCCTCGTCGGACACGTCGCGGTGCGCCTGGACCTGGTCCCGTCCGAGCGACTTCGCGGCGTAGAGCGCGACGTCGGCGTCGCCGATGATCGAATCGAGCTGGTGGCGCCCACCCGTCGCGCCCGCCACGCCGGCGGAGAGCGTCAGCTCGACGCGATTGCCGTCGCCCACGTCCACGCTCGTGGTCGCGACGACCCGGCGGAGCTTCTCGGCGAGTGCGACGGCGTCCTCCACCGACGTCTCGGGCAGGACGAGCATGAACTCCTCGCCGCCGTACCGGCCGACGGCGTCGACGGCGCGGATGCGAGCGCTCAGCACGTCGGCGACCGCGCGCAACACCTCGTCGCCGGCCGCGTGCCCGTGCGCGTCGTTGATCCGCTTGAAGTGGTCGAGATCGACGAGGACGATCGCCACGGGTCGTCCATACCGGGCTCCGCGCTCGAGCTCGTCGCCGAGGCGGGCGAGGATCGCCTGCCGGCTCAGGATCCCGGTGAGATGGTCGATCGTCGCGAGGCGCCACGTGGACGCGAGGCGCGTCGCGAGCGTGTCGAAGCTCGCCCGCAATCGGCGGTCGCGGATCCCGCGCGGGTCGACGGCGTTCACCGGGTCGTCCGCCTCCGCGAGCCGGGCGATGAGCCTCGCGATGCGGCGCGTCTGACGACCCGCGACGAGGAACGCGAAGCCGGCCGTCCCCACGAGTGCCCCCGCGAGCGCGACGAGGACGAGCGTCAGTTCCGCGATCACGATCGGCGGCAGGTCCACGCCGACTCCCATGCTGTGGCGGCCCAGGGCAGGGCCGCTCGCGGACGAGTCTCGCGCCGGACCGGTCGGCGGGCCATAGCGCGTTCGTCAGCGCCGCTCCGGCCGCGGACTGGTACCCCTCCGCGCGACGGGTGGTGCCGGGACGCACGTACTGCTCCGGCATGGCACGAAAGTACTGGCCGGGACCCGTATCGATCAGCGGACGAGCGCCCGAAAGAGCTCCTCCCCGTCGCTCGCGCGCACCAGGCGATGCCGCCAGCCGCCGTCGGCGGGCCACGACTCGGCCCGGAGGTCCTCGCCGGGGACCGCCGACGCCGCGTAATCGAGCACGTAACGGCGCGGGATCGCACGCGAGGGTGCGGGCGTCCCGGCGCTCGCCACCGCCCCGGCCGCGAGCTGGACATCGGGCAGGGTCTCCTCGAGCCAGTCGACGTAGGCGGCGTTGTTCACGTGGCCCATCGGATCGAGTTCGTGGGGACGTGCCCGCAGCGCGAGGCGCGTCGCATCGGCGGGAGGCGGCGCAGGCGCGACGCGGGCCATCTCGAGCGCGACGGGCGGCACGCGGAAGGCCTCGGGGAACGCCGGCGGCACGCGGACGAGGCGCCCCCCGCCGTCGACGAGGACCCAGTCCGTATGGAGCCAGGCGGCAAGGCTCCCGTCGGCGGCGCGCACGTCTGCGCGGCGACGCGCCCACACCTTGCGCATGCCGACGACCCGGGTCATGACCCGGAGGCCGGAGCCGAGGGGGATCGGTTCCGCGATCTCGAGCTCGACGGCGCGGACGACCCAGGCGAGCCCGCGGGCGCGGTACCACGCCCGGTCGAACCCGTGCCGGTCCGAGTCGAGCCAGGCGACGTCCTGCGCGTAGCGCAGCAGCGTGGAGGTCCGGACGAGTCCGTCGGGGCCCGCCTCGTCGAAGCGCACGCTATACGGGAACGTGGATCCCTCGTCCGGTGGCTCCTCCGGGCCCGGCGTCGCCGCGCTCACGTCCCCGTCCCCGCGGGCGCGGCATGGGCAAGGTCGTCGAGCGACTCGAGGGTGATCAGACGCGTCGCGGCGGCAGGCGCCGTCTGCCGCTCGA
>JBFKVO010000089.1:0-5529 GCA_041639095.1 Candidatus Limnocylindrales bacterium
AGTCGGCGGGAACGCCGGCTTCCCAGTACAGAGAGTCGAGCGTGATCCACGGGTCGAACATGTAGTCGTCGAAGGAGCCGGTGTACCCGTCCAGAACGAACGCCGCGCCCTGGTAGCAGCGAAGTCCGATGAACGGCCGGTCCGTGGCCGTCGTCGCCACGTCGAATCCGACCCGTTCGCCGTTATTCGGCGTCTCGTCGCTGCCGTCGAGCACGACGAGGCTGATCGTCCCGCCCACGCGGTTGCCGCCATGCCCCCCCTTCCCCTGGCCTCCCTTCGCCGCGGCGGCATCTCCGGTGCCGGCGAGGAAGTCCGCCGGCCGATAGACGGGAGCGAGGGCGAGCAGCAGCGTCGCGATGATCAACGCGACAAGGAGGGCTTCACCGAACGCGCCGAGCGCATGACGCACGACGGAGGTGGCTGTGGAGATGGCACGCATCGGCTGACCTCTCTACCGCCAGGCGACCGACCGCGTGAAGACCGCGGGCGCGACCCCGCGCGTCTCGGTACCTCGGCAACCCGGCTGACTGGATGGGTGTGCTGCACCCAGTCCCGTGGCTTTGCGTCCCCGGCTCACGCCGGGTTTGCCTTGATCGAAGCCGATGCGCGCGAGAGCGGGCGCCGGCGGCGGCGGGGTCGAGGGCTCAAGGACGCACTCTGACCCGGCTGCTGGTCGACAGCCTGATCCGCGGGGGCGGGGGGAACAATGGCGGCATCGTACCGACGGTCCCGCCATGGTGTCTTCACCCAGCGACCACAGACCGCACGAGACGGCCCCAGATCGCCACCTCGCGCGAAGATTCGTGGTGCGCTCACACACCACCGCGCCGTCAGGCACCGCGGCGCGTCAGGCGGTCAGCTTCTCCACGAGCTCGCGCACGGCCACCGCGGAACGGTCGAAGGCCGCCTGCTCGTCGGGCGTGAGCGTGACCTCGAGGACCCGGACGAGGCCGCCCGCACCGAGCACGGCAGGGACGCCGACGAACAGCCCGTCGGTCCCGAACTCGCCCTGGAGGTGGACCGCGCACGGCAGGACCCGTCGCCGGTCGCGGAGGATCGCGTCGACCATCTCGAACGTCGAGGCCGCGGGCGCGTAGAACGCTGACCCGGTCTTGAGCAGCGCGACGATCTCGGCGCCGCCGTTCGCCGTCCGCTCGCTGAGCGCAGCGACGCGGTCGGCGGGGAGGAGCTCCGTGATCGGCACGCCGGCGACGGTCGAATAGCGCGCGAGGGGCACCATCGTGTCGCCGTGGCCACCGAGAACGAAGGCATGGGTGTCCTCGACCGACACGCCGACCTCTTCTGCGATAAACGTCCGGAAGCGGGCCGAGTCGAGGACGCCGGCCATCCCGAGCACCCGCTCGCGCGGGAACCCGGAGGCCTGCATCGCGACGTGGCACATCGCGTCGAGCGGGTTCGTGACGATGATGAGGATGCAGTCCGGGCTGTGGCGGACGGCCTGCTCGACCACGGAGCGGACGATCCCCGCGTTCTTCGCGAGCAGGTCGTCGCGCGACATCCCGGGTTGGCGGGCCAGCCCCGAGGTGACGACGACGATGTCGGAGCCGGCCGTGTCCGCGTAGTCGTTCGTGCCGGTCACGCGGGCATCGTGGCCGACGACCGGGGCCGCCTCGGCCAGGTCGAGCGCCTTGCCCTGCGGCAGGCCCTCCACGATGTCCACGAGGACGACGTCCGCGAGGCCGGCCTCGGCGATGCGCTGGGCGGTGGTGGCGCCGACGTTGCCGGCGCCGACGACGGTGACCTTGTTCCGGGGCATGGGTGACGGGTGCTCCTCTTGGCTGTGATGGGCAGGTGAGCTGGTGGGGGACGTACGCTCATTCTAGGCCCGCGCTCTCCGGGCGATCCCTGGCGGGCCAGCCTCGCGGCGCGAGGATCGCCCACGCGAGCGGTCGGAACCCACGCAGGCGGATGGGCGTCGTGGGGACGACGCCCAGTCGACGCCAAGTCGACGCCAAGTTCACGTGCGCCGCCCAGGACGGCGGCCTCACCCCCGGAGGGACACCATGCCTGCCACGATGCCCGTCGCCGCCCTGACGGTCCTCGGCATCCTCATCACCGTGCTCGGCCTGTTCGTGGGCGGTTCGATCGAGCTCGCCGTCGTCGGCCTCGTCGCGATCGCGGTCGCCGGCGTCATCCAGGTCGCGGGCATGCGCCGCGCCTGAGGGCGATCCCGACCCTGGGCCGGGCCGGCCCGGCCGCGGCTCAGCCTTCGCCGGGCTCTGCGACCTCGAGCGGCTCCTCGCCGTCGGGGCGGACCCGCGGACCCGCCCCGCGGACCGCGGCCGACACGCCGTCAGCGTAGGCGGTGAAGTTCTCCGCGAACATCCGCGCGAGGCGATTGGCCATCTCGTCGTAGGCGGCCGGATCGGCCCACGTGTCGCGCGGCCGGAGGATCCTGTCCGGAACCCCGGGAACCTCGGTCGGTACCTCGACCCCGAAGACCGGATCCGTCCAGGTCGGGATGTGGTCGAGGTCGCCGTTCAGGGCGGCGCGGACCATCGTCCGCGTGTGGTTGATGTTCATCCGCTCGCCGGTCCCGTACGGGCCGCCCGTCCAGCCCGTGTTCACGAGCCAGACCGGGACATCGTGCTTCGCCAGGCGCTCGGTGAGCATGCCCGCGTACTCGCCCGGGTGGCGGGGCATGAACGGGGCCCCGAAGCACGCCGAGAACGTCGCCTTCGGCTCGCGCACACCGATCTCCGTGCCCGCCAGCTTCGCCGTGTAACCGCTGATGAAGTGGTACGCGGCCTGATCGGCGGTCAGCTTGCTGATCGGCGGCAGGACCCCGAATGCGTCGGCCGTGAGGAACACGATGTTCTTCGGCTGCCCGGCGATCCCGGTCGCGTCGGCGTTGCCGATGAAGTGGAGCGGGTACGCGCCGCGGGTGTTCTCGGTGATCCGTTCCGAGTCGAGGTCGAGCTGGCGGGTCTTCGGATCGACGTCGACGTTCTCGAGGATCGTCCCGAAGCGCTTCGTCGGCGCGAAGATGTCCGGCTCGTACATCGGCGAGAGCCGGATCGTCTTCGCGTAGCAGCCGCCCTCGAAGTTGAAGACGCCGCGGTCGTCCCAGCCGTGTTCGTCGTCGCCGATGAGGCTCCGGAGCGGGTCGGCGGAGAGTGTCGTCTTCCCCGTCCCCGACAGCCCGAAGAAGATGACCGAATCGCCCTCGGCGCCGACGTTCACCGCCGAATGCATCGGCAGCGCCCCCTCGTCGGGGAGCAGGTAGTTCATGACCGTGAACGCGCTCTTCTTGATCTCGCCCGCGTACTCGGTGCCGACGATGATGATCTCCATCCGCCGCAGGTGGAGCAGGATCGCCGTCTCGCTGCGCGTGCCCTCGGTCGCCGGGTCCGCCTTGAACGAGGGGACGTCGATGATCGTGAAGTTCGGGCTGAACGAGCGCAGGTCGCGGAGCGTCGGGCGGCGGAACAGGTTGCGCGCGAAGATGCTCGCCCAGGCGGTCTCGGTGTAGACGCGGAGCGAGCGGCGGTGGGCGGGTGCCGCGCCGATGAAGCAGTCCTGCGCGTACATCGGCCTGTCGGCGACGTACGCCATGAGCCGTGCTCGGAGCCGGTCGTAGTGCTCCTCGCTGAGCCGCTGGTTGACCTCGCCCCACCAGATCCGGTCGCGGCTCCATGGCTCGTCGACGACGAACTTGTCCTTCGGCGAGCGGCCGGTGTGCTTGCCGGTCCGCACGACGAGCGGACCGTCCGCAGCGATGATCCCCTCCCCGGCGCGGACCGCGTCCTCGTAGAGCTCCGCGGTGGACAGGTTCACGCGCAGCGGGGCGCCGATGGTCGCCTCGGGCGCGCGCGCCGTCGACGGGTCGGACGTGGAGGACTGGGTCATCGTGAAGGCTCCTCGGCGCGGCGATTCTCGATCGACCGGCCGCGCGTACCGCGGGGTCCGGATCGAACCCGCGCGGAGTCGGCTTCCGCAGTCACGTGCCCTCCATCCTACCACCGGGTCTCGACGCCAGGTTGCGGTTCGGTTGCGGCGACGCACCGCGAGGACCCTGGCCCGCGCGTCACGACGCGCCCAGGTGCCCAGACGGATCAGGCGCGATCGAGGGCCTGCGCGAGGTCGGCGATGAGGTCGTCGACGCCTTCGATGCCGACCGAGAGGCGGACGAGCGCGGGGTCGACCTCGAGGGCCGACTCGGCGACCGACGCGTGGGTCATCGTCGCCGGCACCTCGACGAGCGACTCGACGCCCCCCAGCGACTCGGCGAGGATGAAGATCCTGGTCGCCTCGCAGAACGCGATCGCCCGCTGGGCGGCGGACCGTCCGTGGGCGCCGCCGTCGGCGAGCACGAACGAGACCATCCCGCCGCCGGCGCCCATCTGCTCGGCCGCGACGGCGGCGCCGGGGTGGGCGTGCGGGCCGTGCGAGAGGCCGGGGTAGAGCACGTCGGCGACGTCATCGCGGCCGGCGAGATAGCGCGCGACGGACGTGGCGTTCGCGACGTGGCGCTCCATCCGCAGGTGGAGCGTTCGCAGGCCGCGCAGCACGAGGAAGCAGTCGAGCGGCCCAGGGACACCGCCCATCGCGTTCTGGAGGAAGCGGAGGCGCTCGGCCACATCGTCGTCGCTCGTGACCGCGACGCCGACGACCGTGTCGGAGTGCCCGGCGAGGTACTTCGTCGCCGAGTGGAAGACGATGTCCGCACCGCGCTCGAGCGGGCGCTGGAGCGCCGGGGTCGCGAACGTGTTGTCGACGACGACGAGCGGACGCCGCCCACCCTCCGAGGCGCGCCGTGCCACCGTCTCGGCGACGGCCGCGATGTCGACGATCTTCAGGCGCGGGTTCGACGGCGTCTCGAACCACACGAGGCGGGTCCGTTCGCTCAGTGCCTCCCAGAGGACGTCCGGGCCCGCCGCGAGGTCGACATACGACGCCGCGGCCCCGCTCGCCCGGTGGACCTTCTCGAGATAGCGGAAGGTGCCGCCGTAGACGTCGTCGCCCACGACGATCTCGTCGCCGGGCTGCGCCAGCTGGGCGATCGCCGCGGTGGCGGCGGAACCGGACGCGAACGCGATCCCGTGACGGGCGCCCTCGAGCGTCGCGACCGCGCGCTCGAGGCGCTCGCGGGTCGGGTTCTGGCTGCGCGCGTATTCGTAGCCGCGCGTCGGCCGGCCGACGGCCTCCTGGCGGTACGTCGAGGTCTGGTAGATGGGGGCGGAGACCGAGCCGGTCAGCTCGTCGGGCTCCTGCCCGGCATGGACGGCGAGGGTCTCGAACGAGCGCGAGGGCTCGGGAGCGGGTTCGTCGCGACCGTCGGACATGCGCCCATCATCGCCCACGAGCGGCGTCCGCACACGCCGCGACCGCGTCGCACCCGTCGTGGCCGGACCCCCGCTACGATCGAGCGATCGTGGCAGCCGACCCACGCCTCAGGCGGATCCCGACCGCCGATCTCTCGCCATCTCAGCGGATCGAGATCCGGGCGCTGCTCGAGCGCGCCTTCGCGGATGACGCTGACGGGTTCACGGACGAGGACTGGGCGCA
>JBFKVO010000090.1:0-5435 GCA_041639095.1 Candidatus Limnocylindrales bacterium
GCCGCGTCGGAGCCCGTCGCACCTGAGCCGGTCGCCGAGATCCCGGAGCCGGTCGCGGCCGAGCCCGAGGCAGGCGAGCCCGCGGCACCGGAGCCCGTGGCGGCGGAGCCGCCGGCACGGACCGATCGCGTCGAGCAGCCCGTGTGGCGGATCGTCGCCCCGGACGAGCCGGCCCCTCCCGCCGTCGGCCCCATCCCCTCAGGCCCGGCCGGCCGGCCCAGCGTCCAGCCACCGACGCCGCAGGTTCCGGCCGGCGAGCCGCAGTGGCCGACCGCCGCGTCCGACAACCTCGACTTCCTCCGGCGGCCGCGAACGGACGACGCGTGGATCGGCGCGTCGCGTGAGCTGCTCACGAGCGCGCCGCGCCCGGTGCCCGGCCAGGCCGCCCAGGCGGCGATCCAGTCCTGCGTGAGCTGTGGCCTGTCGCTGTCGGCGACGGCGCGGTTCTGCCGTCGCTGCGGCACGCGCCAGGGCTGACGCTCAGTCGCTCGCGGCGCGAGCGCGGCCACGCTCCTCTGCGTCCGGCCCGTCCACCGGATCGCCGGTTCGCCCGTCGATCGCACCGGGTCCATCGAGCCGCTCGGACCGTGCCCGGATCCAGGCCGCGCCGAGCAGGATCGCCTGGAACGACAGCCCCAACCAGGCGAGGGCGGCGAACACCGTCGCGAGCGTCCCGAGGAACGCGGCGGCGCCGATGAACCGCGGCGCCAGGAAGACGAAGACCCGGCTCAGGATCGCGAGGACGATCGCGGTGGCGATCGACGGCGGCACGATCGCGCGCCAGCTCGGCGTGCCGGGCGGCAGGAACCGGTAGACGATGGCGAGGGCCAGGACCGCGAACACCACGCCGGACAGCCCGAACACGAATTCGATCGCGTTCGCGACCGCGCGCCCGGGCGCGACCGTCTCCACGAACGCGGCGACGAACGAGCCCACCGCGGCGAGGAGCATCCCGCCCAGGACGGCCGCCACGAGCACGATCACCGAGGACAGCCCGATGAGGTTGCGCACGAGGACGTTCCGCTTCCGGCTACCGCCGAGGATCCGCCCGAGGGCGTACTCGAGCGCGACGAGGAACCGCGACGAACCCCACGCGAAGCCGATGAGACCCACGATCGAGACCGACGTGGCCTCCGCCGAGAGCTGGTCGAGCGATTGGGTCAGCAGTGGGCGGAGCGGCGGAGCCACCGTGGTGAGCGTGTCCACGAGCGTCGCCCGGTTGAACGGGTCCGCGACGATCAGGCCGCTGATCCCCAGCAGGAAGATGAGCGTCGGCACGATGGCGAACAGCGCCGAGTAGGCAAGGCCGCTTGCGAGGAGCGCCCCGCCGGCCGCGTCGTAGCGGTGGAGGACGTCGCGCAGGACGCGGACCGGGAGCGACTCGAGGATCGGCCGCAGACGCGCCTTCACGCGGGCCGGCAGCGACCTGCCCGCGGCCATCCGGCTCAGCCCGTCCAGTCCTCGAACAGGCCCGGCTGGAGCGCGTCGGAGGCGACGCGGCGCGGCGGCCGGATCAGCGCGCGGATCTCGGCGCGACGCACGAACCGCCGACCCCCGAGCTTGATGCTCTGGAGCTTCCCGCTCCGGGCCCACGATCCGATCGTGGACGGGCGGAAGTGGATGTTCGAGGCGGCGAGGATCTCCGTGGCCTCGGCAAGGCTGATCCAGTCCGTCGGCGCCATCGCGTCAGTCGCCCCCGCCGCTTGCGTTGCCCGCCGAGCCGGAGCCCGAGCTCGCACCGGAACCCGCGGCCGAGCCGCCGTCGCCGGACGCCGGGCTGCCCGTGCCCCCGGCCTTCCCGTCCCTGGTCGTGTCCGTGCCCGTCCCTCCGCTGTCCTTCCCCGCGTCCCCGCCGCCCCTGGTCGACGCCGACGCGCGCCGGTCGATCTTCGCCCAGCCGCTGCCCTTGAAGACGATCGCCGGCGCGGCGAGCGCCTTCACGACCGGGCCGCTGCCACACGCCGGACATGACTCCGGACCCGGGGCGTGCACCCCGTGCATGACCTCGAAGCGGTCGCCGCAGGCGGTGCAGCGGTAGTCGTAGAGCGGCATCGCTTCTCGTCGGTCAGCCGCGCAGCATCCGCATGCCGCACTTCGGGCAGTAGAAGGCCCGCTCGTGCGCGGACGCGAAGCCGCAGTGGGCGCAGACGAGGCCGCCGCGGCCGGCGGCGGGCACCGGTCGCTCGACGGCGGTGAGGCCGAGCGAATGGCTGCTCGCGAGGATGTTCGAAAGGAGGTTGCCGACGAGCTTCGTCGCGATCCGGTCGGTGTCACCGCGGGCGCCCTTGCCGCCCCAGCCGAGAACGGCCCGCACGATGAGGTCGCCCGACACCTCGTCCCAGTGGGCGGCAACGCCACCCACGACGGCGTTGTACTCCGGATAGCCGGACGTGTCGGTCTCGCCATCGAGCATCGCGCAGACGAGCGTGTCGAAGGCGAGGTCGATCGCGTCGATGGACTCGAGGACGAGCAGCGCGTGCCGCGTGATCGGCGAGTGCACGTGATGCGCGTTGATCCACTGCATCGCCTCGGACGGGCGGACGATGACCGGGCTTGCCTGGCCGAACTCGACCGGAAGCGGCTCGACGATCTCGATCCCGCTCTTCGCGAAGCCCATCAGCATCGACGGGAGCTCGTTCATCGCGTTCTGCCCGGCCTGCATCCGGACGCCCTCGCTGCTCTTGCCGGCATACGAGAGCTTGAGCGCGTATTCCTGCGCGACGACCTCCTCGGGCAGGGCCGCGGATGCGACCGGCGCGTGAGCGGCGGGCGCGCCGTCGTCGCCCTCGTCGGAGCCCTTGCGCTTGAGGAAGTCGAGTGGCACGGATCTCTCCCCGGTGATCGTCGCGTGGACCGAGCCGTAATCCTAGCAGCGGCGTTCGGACGTCGGCGGGAGCGGTTGACGGTCCGGCGCGGATGCGGTTAACTCGCGTTAGTGACGCGTGTTACCTCACGCGGAGCGGGGGAAAGCGGGGGACCCGCCCACCCATCCGCTCCCATCGGAGGAGACGTATTGCCGAAACGCCCGCGCATGCCGACCAGCGCCGACGTCGCCGCCCGCGCCGGGGTGTCCCGAACGACCGTGTCGTTCGTCCTGAACCGCCGACCCGGCGCCCAGATCAGCCAGGCGACCCGCGAGCGCGTCCTGGCCGCGGCGCGCGACCTTGGATACCGCCCACACCCGGCGGCGCGGCACCTGGCCGGCGGCCCGACATCCCTGGTCAGCCTCGTGCTACGGCGGACGCCCGATCAGGTGGGCGGCGATGCGTTCCTCGCGGAGACGGTCCGCGGTCTCAGCCTGGGACTCGGCGCCGACGGCTACCGCATCGTCATCGACCCGATCGCCCCGAACGACGGCGCGATGCGCGACCTCGTCCGGACGCAGCACCTCGACGGGATCATCCTGTCAGGGCCGCGCTTCGACGACGTCGGGCTCGAGGGTCTCGTCGACGATGGCTTCCCGATCGTCGTCCAGGGCTCCCTCCCCGGCGCTCCCGTCCCTAGCGTCGACGTCGACAACACGGCGGGCGCGCACTCAGCCGTCCGGCACCTCGTCGCGCAGGGGCGACGACGGATCGCATTCGTGGCCAACGGTCCGATGGACTACACGGTCGCCCGGCTGCGACGCGATGGGTACCGGATCGCCCTCGCCGAGACGGGCATGCTGGCCGATGACACGCTCGTCGCCGACGCGGCCTTCGATGCCGCGAGCGGCCGCCGCGCGATCGACGAGATCCTGTCCCGTGGCACACCCTTCGACGCCGTCTTCGTCGCGAGCGACGTCGTCGCCTTCGGCGTGATCGGGGGACTCGTCGCCGCAGGGCGTCGCGTCCCCGACGACGTGGCCATCGCCGGGTTCGACGACATCCCCCTCGCCGCCTATCTCGATCCCCCGCTCACGACCGTCCGCGTGCCCGCCTTCGACCTCGGCCTCGCCGCGGGCCGCACCCTCCTCGACGTCATCGCGGGCCGGCGCGTGCCGGCCCGGACATTGCTGCCGACCGAACTCATCGTGCGCGGCAGCTCAGGGGCAGGGACGGGCCCGCCATGAGGTGGCGCATCCGTCCCGAGCGCCGACCGCGCGAGCCCAGGGGAGGTGCCGATGGGACATCCCGCCCGCTCTGCTGATCGGGTGCATTCGTGGAGGAGCCGGGCCGCGGGACGACCGCGATCCGAGAAAGGAGACAACGTATGAGACAGCCACGATGGCGATTCCGCCAGCTCGGCGCGCTCCTGGCTGCCGGCATGCTCGCCTTCGTCGCGTGCACGCCGGCGGACACCGGGGGCGGCAAGACCGTCAGCGTCATCGGGACATGGGGCGGCGCCGAACAGGAGTCGTTCCTCGCCATGGTGAAGCCCTGGGAGGACCGCACCGGGAACACCGTGAAGTACACGGGCACCCGCGACATCAACGCCGTCCTGACGACCGGTGTCGCGTCGGGCATCCTGCCCGACCTCGCCGGCCTTCCGGGCCCCGGCCAGATGGTCGCCTGGGGCCAGTCGGGCGCGCTCAAGCCGCTCGACGACGTCCTCGACATGGAGACCTATCGGGCCGAGACGTCGCCGGCGTTCGTCGACCTCGGCACCGTCGACGGCAAGACCGTCGGTGTCTTCATCAAGAGCGCCCTCAAGGGCCTCATCTGGTACAACCCGAACGTGTACACGGGCGGCGTGCCCGCCACGTGGGACGAGGTCATGAACACGCCCACCGGCAGCGCCGACTCGCTGTGGTGCGTCGCGATCGAGTCCGGGGCCGGGTCCGGCTGGCCGGGCACCGACTGGATCGAGGACTTCGTCTTGCGCCAGTCCGGCCCGGACGTCTACGACGCGTGGGTCGATGGTACGCATCCGTGGGCATCGCCCGAGATCAAGAGCGCCTTCGAGGGGTTCGGCGACGTCCTCGACAAGTCGTTCGGCGGGGCGAACACCGTCGTCAGCACGAACTTCGGCGACGGCGGGAACCCGCTGTTCGCGAGCCCACCGGGCTGCCTGTTCCATCACCAGGCGAGCTTCATCACTGACTTCTTCAAGAACCAGGGTGGAGCCCAGGACGGCGACTTCGACTTCTACCCGATGCCGGACATCAATCCGCAGTACGCAGGGGCCTTCACGGGCGCCGGCGACCTCTTCGGGATGTTCAACGACACCCCGGAGGCCCGCGACCTCCTGAAGTACCTCGTCACCGCCGAGGCCCAGCAGATCTGGGTGTCGCGTGGCGGTGCCCTGTCGGGCAACACGAGCGTCACCGAGTACCCGGACGAGGTGTCCAAGCGCTCCGCCGAGATCCTCGGGTCGGCCAAGATCTTCCGCTTCGACGGCGGCGATCTGATGCCGACGGCGCTCCAGTCAGCGTTCTTCAAGGCGATGGTCGACTTCACCCAGGACCAGAGCAAGCTCGACGAGATCCTCGCGGGTCTCGACGAAGCGTCTGCCGC
>JBFKVO010000091.1:0-5425 GCA_041639095.1 Candidatus Limnocylindrales bacterium
CCGCCGAGGAGGGCGCGGCGGGCCTGGCGATCAACTTCTTCTGGATCATCGTCTCGTCGCTCAACGTCCTGCTCTTCCTCGCGATCCTGTACGTCTTCGCGCTGCGCCCCGTCAGCCGGATGCTCGCGGAGCGGCGGGACCGGATCGAACAGGGGATGCAGGACGCCGACCAGGCGCGCCTCGAGCGTGAGAACGCGAAGCAGGAGCGCGCCGCCGCCCTGGCCGAAGCCCGCAAGGAGGCGAGCGAGATCCTCGCCCGCGCCCAGAAGGTCGCCCAGGAGACGCGCGACGCGGACATCGCGGCGACGAAGACGGAGCTCGAGCGGCTCCGCGAACGTGCCGCGGCCGACATCGTGGCTGAGCGGGAGCGTGCGCTCGCGGACCTCCGTGCCGAGGTGGCCGACCTCGCGCTCGCCGCGGCCGGCAAGGTCGTCGGCGAGTCGATGACCGGCGAGCGCCAGCGGCGCCTGGTCGAGGAGTTCCTCGCCTCGAACGGCGCGGAGTCGAAGAACTGATGGGCCGGCCCGGGACCGCCGCCCGCCGCTACGCCGACGCGGCGTTCGAGCTCGCGACGCGCGACGGCACGCACGACGCGTGGCTCGAGGGCCTCCAGACGGCCGTCGAGGTGCTCGGCGACGAGCGCGTCGCGGCGGTCGTGGACAACCCGGCCGTTCCCCTCGCCGACCGCGAGGCGGTCGTCGAGCGCCTCCTCGCGAAGCGGGCTGCCGAACCCATCCTGAACCTCGCTCGCCTGCTCGCCCAGCGGGGGCGGATCGACATCCTCCCGCAGATCGCCACCCGGTACCGCCGGCTGCTCAACGAGCACCGCGGGGTCGTCGAGGCGACGGTCACGAGCGCCGCGCCGCTGGCCGCCGCCGAGGCGAAGGCCGTCCAGGCCCGCGTCGAGGCGTGGCTGGGTCGGGGCGTCGAGCTCGCGACGCACGTGGACGAGGGACTCATCGGCGGCCTCACCGTACGGGTGGGAGACCGCTTCGTCGACGCCAGTGTGCGGGGTCGCCTCGAGCGCCTCCGCGACCAACTCGTGACGGGCGCTCGCTAGCCCGACCCGCGCCGCGGCCGCCAGGCCGGGCGCACCAGCGGGCCCCGACGCCCGAACGGAGAACCGATGGCCATTCGATCTGACGAGATCATCAGCATCATCAAGTCCGCGATCGACACCTTCGACGAGACGACCGAGACCCGGACGGTCGGCACGGTCGTCGAGGTCGGCGACGGGATCGCCCAGATCTACGGGCTCGACGGCGCGCTCGCGTCGGAGCTGCTCGAGTTCCCGGGCGGCGTCCGCGGCATGGCCCTCAACCTCGAGGAGGAGACGGTCGGCGCCGTCATCCTCGGCGAGTCCCGTTCGATCAAGGAAGGCGACATCGTCAAGACGACCGGCCGCGTCGTCGAGGTCCCCGTGGGCCAGGCACTCCTCGGCCGCGTCGTCGACCCCCTCGGACGGCCCATCGTCGACAAGGGCCCGATCAAGACCGACAAGACCCGCCCCGTCGAGCGGATCGCCCCCGGCGTCATCGTCCGCCAGGGTGTCGACACCCCGGTCCAGACCGGCATCAAGGCGATCGACGCGCTCATCCCCATCGGCCGCGGGCAGCGCGAGCTGATCATCGGCGACCGCCAGACGGGCAAGACGACGATCGCCGTCGACACGATCATCAACCAGAAGGGGAAGGGCCTCGTCTGCATCTACGTGGCGATCGGCCAGAAGCTCTCGACCGTCGCGAACACCGTCGCCACGCTCGAGCAGCACGGCGCGATGGAGCACACGATCGTCGTCGTCGCCGGCGCCGAGGACCCCGCGCCGCTCCAGTATCTCGCCCCGTACGCCGGGGTCACGATGGGCGAGGAGGTCATGGAGGAGGGCGTCGAGCTCGAGGGAGAGCTCGTCAAGGACGCCCTGTGCGTCTACGACGACCTCTCGAAGCACGCCTGGGCGTACCGCGAGATGGCCCTGCTCCTCCGCCGCCCACCTGGCCGCGAGGCGTACCCGGGCGACGTCTTCTATCTCCACAGCCGCCTTCTCGAGCGCGCCGCACGGATGAACGACGAGAACGGCGGCGGCTCGCTGACGGCGCTGCCGATCATCGAGACGCAGGCCGGCGACGTGTCGGCGTACATCCCGACGAACGTCATCTCGATCACCGACGGGCAGATCTATCTCGAGACCGACCTGTTCAACGCCGGGCAGCGGCCCGCGCTGAACATCGGCCTGTCCGTGTCGCGGGTGGGATCGGCAGCGCAGACGAAGGCGATGAAGAAGGTCGCGGGTCCGCTCAAGCTGGACCTCGCGCAGTACCGCGCGCTCGCGGCGTTCGCCCAGTTCGCGTCCGACCTCGACAAGGCGACGCGCGACCAGCTGACCCGCGGCGAGAAGCTGTCGGAGGTCATCAAGCAGCCGCAGTACAGCCCGCTCCCGGTCGAGAAGCAGGTGGCGATCCTCGTCGCCGCGACCAGCGGCGCGCTCGACGACGTCCCGACCCCCAAGGTCAAGGAGTTCGAGACGCAGTTCTATCGCTTCCTCGACACCGATCGCCCGAAGATCCTCGAGGAGCTCGGCGAGACGAAGACGCTCACCGACGAGCTGACCGCCGCGCTCACCGAGGCGGTCGAGGCGTTCCGCGTCGAGGTCTTCGGCATGGAGCCGCGCAAGAAGGCCGAGAAGGCCGAGAAGCCCGAGGCGAAGGCCGACGCGGCCGAGGGCGCCGAAGCCGAGGCCCCCGAAGCCGAGGCCGTGGAGGCTGAGGCGGAGACCGCCGAAGCCGAGGCTCCCGAAGCCGATGCCGAGACCGCCGAAGCCGAGGCGGAGACCGCCGAGGTCGTCGTCGACGAGGACAAGGCCTGATCGTGGCCAGCCAGCGGGAGATCCGTCGGCGCATCGGCGCCGTTCGGAACATCAAGCAGATCACCCGCGCGATGCAGTTCGTGGCCGCCTCGAAGCTGAAGCGCGCCCAGGACGCGACCCTCGCCTCTCGCCCCTACAGCGAGAAGATCGACGAGGTGCTCGCGGATCTCGCCGCGGTCCTCACCGATGCCGAGCACCCGCTGCTCGGACGACGTGAGGGCGGCACGCGGCTGATCGTGCTCATCACCACCGACCGCGGGCTGGCCGGGCCGCTGAACACGAACGCGATCCGTTTCGCCGCGAAGGAGATCACGGAGTCGAAGGACGACCTCGCCGTCGTCACCGTCGGCCGCAAGGGGCGCGACGCGATGCGCCGCGCCCGGGTCCCGCTCGTGGCCCACTTCGCCGGTTTCGGCGACAAGCCCACGTTCGCGGACGTGCTCTCGCTCGCGCGCCTCATCTCGGACGCGTACCTCGACGGGACGTACGCGCAGGTGGACATCATCTACAGCCACTTCGTGTCCACGCTCACCCAGAAGCCGAGCATGGTCGGACTGCTGCCGATCACGCCGGCCGACGACACCGCGACCGGCATCCCCGGCAACCAGTTCATCTTCGAGCCGAACCCGGCACTGGTGCTCGAGTCCCTCCTCCCGCGCTACGTCGCGACGCGCCTCTTCCAGGCCGTCCTGGAGGCCAAGGCGAGCGAGGAATCGAGCCGGATGGTCGCGATGAAGAACGCGACGGAGAATGCCGAGGAGCTCATCGAGGACCTCACCCTGTCGTACAACAAGGTGCGCCAGGCGAACATCACCCGCGAGATGATCGAGATCGCGTCCGGCGCCCAGGCGCGCTGACCAGACGCCGCAGACGCAGGAGGAACGACGACATCATGGCGACCGCCGCCCCCACCGCCACCGGGCGGGTGATCCAGATCACCGGCCCCGTCGTGGACATCGCCTTCCCCGCAGGCGAGCTCCCGGCGATCTACAACGCCGTCGAGATCGAGCGCGAGGGCCAGGACCCGCTCGTGTGCGAGGTCCAGCAGCACCTCGGCAACAACTGGGTGCGCTCCGTCGCGATGACGACGACCGACGGCCTCGCCCGCGGCGTCCCCGCGCGCGACACGGGCGGTCCGATCACCGTGCCCGTCGGCGAGGTGACCCTCGGCCGCGTCTTCGACGTCCTCGGCAAGCCGATCGACGGCAAGGGACCGGTCAAGGCGTCGGCGACCCTGCCGATCCATCGCTCGGCGCCCGCGTTCGACCAGCAGACGACCGAGGTCGAGGTATTCGAGACCGGCCTCAAGGTCATCGACCTCATCTGCCCGTTCAAGAAGGGCGGCAAGATCGGCATCTTCGGCGGCGCCGGCGTCGGCAAGACCGTCATCATCCAGGAGCTCATCCGGAACGTCGCCCAGGAGCACTCCGGCTACTCCGTGTTCGCGGGCGTCGGCGAGCGCAGCCGCGAGGGCAACGACCTCATCCGCGAGATGACCGAGTCGGGCGTCATCGCGAAGACGGCGTTCGTCTTCGGCCAGATGAACGAGCCGCCCGGCGCGCGCCAGCGCGTCGGCCTGACCGGCCTGACGATGGCCGAGTACTTCCGCGACGAGGAGGGCCGCGACGTCCTCCTGTTCATCGACAACATCTTCCGCTTCACGCAGGCGGGCTCCGAGGTGTCGGCGCTCCTCGGCCGCATGCCGTCGGCGGTGGGCTACCAGCCGAACCTCGCGACCGAGATGGCCGGCCTCCAGGAGCGGATCACGTCCACGAAGAAGGGCTCGATCACGAGCCTCCAGGCCGTGTTCGTGCCCGCCGACGACTACACGGACCCGGCGCCGGCGACGACGTTCGCCCACCTCGACTCGACGATCCGCCTCGAGCGGAGCATCGCCGAGCTCGGCATCTACCCGGCCGTCGACCCGCTGACCTCGACGTCGCGCGTCCTCGACCCGAACGTCGTCGGCCAGGAGCACTACGACGTGGCCCGCGAGGTCCAGCGCGTCCTCCAGCGCTACCGCGACCTCCAGGACATCATCGCGATCCTCGGCATCGACGAGCTGTCCGAGGAGGACAAGTCCACGGTCGCCCGGGCTCGCCGCCTCCAGCGCTTCATGAGCCAGCCGTTCTTCGTGGCCGAGGTGTTCACCGGCCGGCCCGGCGCCTACGTCGCGATCAAGGACACCGTCGCGTCGTTCAAGGAGATCCTCGAGGGCAACACCGACACGCTCCCGGAGCAGGCGTTCTTCCTCGCCGGCACCATCGACGACGTCCGGGAGAACGCGGCGAAGCTGGGAGGCTGACCGATGCCGCTCCTTCTCGAGATCGTCACGCCCGAGCGCCTCGCCTTCTCCGGCGAGGTCGATGCGGTCGTGCTGCCGGGGATCGACGGCGAGCTCGGCGTCCTCCCGCATCACGCACCGCTCGTCTCGACGCTCGGCGTCGGCGAGCTCCGCTACCGGA
Organism: Candidatus Limnocylindrales bacterium; assembly: GCA_041639095.1. Classification (GTDB taxonomy): domain Bacteria; phylum Chloroflexota; class Limnocylindria; order Limnocylindrales; family CSP1-4; genus CAKKPP01. Next base: position 5,329 of record JBFKVO010000091.1, read on the forward strand.
CCGGCGGGCGCGAGGAGTCGTTCGCGATCGCCGGCGGCTTCCTCCAGGTCCGCCCCGACAAGGTCGTCGTGATGGCCGAGACGGCCGACCTCGCCGC
>JBFKVO010000092.1:0-5412 GCA_041639095.1 Candidatus Limnocylindrales bacterium
CCGGCCATCGCCGGGCTCGGCCTCGTCGGGATCGCGGTGGGCTTCGGGGCCCAGCATCTCGTCCGCGACTACCTCAACGGCGCGCTCATCCTCATCGAGAACCAGTTCTCGAAAGGCGACACGGTGCGCGTCGCGGGGATCGCCGGCACGGTCGAGGACTTCAGCCTGCGGCGGACGACGCTGCGCGACCTCGATGGGACCGTGCACACGATCCCGAACGGCGAGATCACGGTGGCCTCCAACCTCACCCGCGTCTGGGCACGCATCAACGAGGACGTCCAGGTCGCGTACGACTCGGACATCCCGACCGTCGTGCGGATCGTCGAGGAGGTCGGGAAGGCGATGGCCGAGGATCCGGCCTGGCACCGGCGCGTCCTCGAGGCGCCGCGGGTGGACCGGATGCAGAGCTTCGACGAGTCGGGCGTGTCGCTCAAGGTGCTCGGCGTCGTGCGTGCCGAGGATCGCTGGGTGGCAGCCGGCGAGTTCCGGCGGCGTCTGCTGACCGCGTTCTCGGCGGAGGGCGTCGAGATCCCGTTCCCGCACCGCGTCATCGTCGATCGGCGGCCGGGCGACCCGGGTCGGCGGGTCCGTTCGGCGGCCGCGTCGGGCGACGACGACGGTCCGGGCGACGCCGGCCGGGAGGCGGCGGCCGGCAGCTGATCGACGACCCGGTCCGTGCGCGGGTGCATGCGTAGAATGGACCGAACCGAAGACCGAGGAGGAGGAGCCTCGTGAGCGTCGACCAGCGACCCGAGATCGAAGCGCTGCAGGCCGAGGGCGCCGCGTTCCCTCCGGACCCGGCGTTCGCGGCCCAGGCGAACGCGACGGCCGCGCTCTACGAGGAGGCGGAACGCGACCCGGTCGCATTCTGGGCACGCCTCGCGCGCGAGCGGATCGACTGGGTCACGCCGTTCGAGACGACCCTCGAGTGGGACCTCCCCTTCGCGAAGTGGTTCGTCGGCGGCACGCTGAACATGAGCTACAACTGCGTCGACCGCCACGTCGAGCGCGGCCTGGGCGACAAGGTCGCCTACCACTGGATCGGCGAGCCCGGCGATACGCGGACGATCACCTATGCCGATCTCCAGGCGGAGGTCCAGAAGGCCGCGAACGCGCTCCGCGAGCTCGGCGTCGAGACGGGCGACCGGGTCGCGATCTACATGCCGATGATCCCCGAGCTGCCGATCGCGATGCTCGCCTGCGCGCGGATCGGCGCGCCGCACACGGTCGTCTTCGGCGGGTTCTCGGCCGAAGCGCTCGCCGACCGCATCAACGATGCCCAGGCGAAGCTCGTCGTCACCGCGGACGGCGGCTGGCGGCGCGGCAAGCCCGCCGCGCTGAAGCCGGCGGTGGACGCGGCGCTCGCCAACACCCCGTCGGTGGAGCACGTCATCGTCGTCCGGCGGATCGGCGACCAGCTCGACACGGCGATGACCGACGGCCGCGACCGGTGGTGGGATGACGTCGTCGAGCGCCAGGCCGCCGACTGCGCGCCGGTCCCGGTCGACTCCGAGCACATGCTCTACCTGCTGTACACGTCCGGCACGACCGCGAAGCCGAAGGGGATCATGCACACGACCGCCGGGTACCTCCTCGGCACGTCGTTCACCCACGAGATGATCTTCGACGTGAAGCCCGACGACGTGTACTGGTGCGCCGCCGACGTCGGCTGGGTGACGGGCCACAGCTACATCGTGTACGGGCCCCTCGCGAACGCGACGACGAGCGTGATGTACGAGGGCACGCCCGACACGCCGGACTGGGGCCGCTGGTGGCAGATCATCGAGGACTACAAGGTCACGATCCTGTACACGGCCCCGACGGCGATCCGAGCCCACATGAAGCAGGGCCCGCAGTTCGCGACCGCCCACGATCTCTCGACGCTGCGCGTGCTCGGGTCGGTCGGGGAGCCGATCAACCCCGAAGCGTGGCTCTGGTACCACGAGCACGTCGGTGGCGGGAAGGCCCCGATCGTCGACACCTGGTGGCAGACCGAGACCGGGATGATCCTCATCACCCCGCTGCCCGGCGTCACCACGACGAAGCCCGGCAGCGCGACGTTCCCGTTCCCCGGCGTCGGCGCCGACGTCGTGGACGGTGACGGCAACCCGGTGCCGCTCGGCGGGGGCGGCTACCTCGTCCTGACGCGGCCGTGGCCGGCGATGCTGCGCGGCATCTACGGCGACCCGGAGCGCTACAAGGACACGTACTGGAGCCGGTTCCCGGGGATGTACTTCGCCGGCGACGGCGCGCGGCGCGACGCCGAGGGCTACTTCTGGCTCCTCGGCCGCGTCGACGACGTGATGAACGTCTCGGGCCACCGGATCAGCACGATCGAGGTCGAGTCGGCGCTAGTGGACCACAAGTCCGTGGCCGAGGCGGCGGTCGTCGGCAAGAACGACCCCGTCACCGGCCAGGCCATCTTCGCGTTCGTCATCCTGAAGGCCGGGGTCGACGGTACGCCGGAGCTCGGCACGGCGCTCCGCGAGCACGTCGCGAAGGTCATCGGGCCGATCGCGAAGCCGAAGTTCCTCCTGTTCACGCCGGACCTGCCGAAGACCCGCTCGGGCAAGATCATGCGCCGGCTCCTGCGCGACGTCGCCGAGGGGCGGTCGCTCGGCGACACCACGACGCTCGCCGACAGCGCCGTCGTCGACACGATCCGGGCCGGATCGGGAGCCGCAGAGGACTGACGTGCCGTTCGACTTCCTCCGACGCAAGGACAAGGAGGGCGGGCCGACCGCGCCGTCCGCCGGCGCGCCCGGGCCGCACGGTGACTCCCGGCCATTCACATTCGACGGCCTCACCGAGGAGTGGCGGCTCGTCGGGACCATGCACCTGTCCGGTCGCCTGTCGGATGTCATCAACAAGCGCGAGCCGATCGAGATCTCGGACGTCTCGTGGGGTCCGATCGACGGGTCCGGCGCGCTCGAATCGGCACCGGGCCTGCGGAGCGTGGACCCCTACGACCTCATCGTCGTGATGGCCGGGGAGGGGAGTCTGCCGATCCTCAGCGAGGAACAGCGCGCGGCGAACCGCGTCCACAAGGTCTCGTACGACGTCGCGCTCGAGGTGCCGCCGTTCCGTGTGACCGGGACCGTCTTCCTCCACCCGGGCATGGAGCCGGAGCGGCTCACCGACCGCTCGACCGAGATGTTCGTCCCGGTGGTGGACGCGACGACGCTCATGGACGGGCGCCCGCTGACGGATGAGCGGATGGAGACCGTCCTCGTGAACCGGTTCTACTTGCGCGGGGTCGAGCAGATCGACCTGCGCACGGGCGAGCGCTTCCCGAAGTTGCCGGGCGCGCCGCTCGGTGGGGTGAGCTGGCAGGACAAGTCGCGCTAGGTGCCGCCCGCCGACGCGCAGGCGTGACGCGTCAGGTGCGGGCGGGCTGACGCTGCCGGCCGAAGAGGCCGAGCTTCAGGCGGCTCTCCTCTCGGACCGGCGTCGTCGTCCCGAGGATGAGGTCCGCGAGGGCGACGAAGTCCTCGGTGATCTTCTCCTTCGGGAAGAGCTCGATGACCGTGCGGCCCTCGTTGGCGGCGCGGACGAAGTGGAGCCCGCCGGAACGGATGAGCGCGAGCGGGGTCATCCCGACGGCGCGTTCCACGTCGGCGACGGAGACGCCGCTGTTCGCGCGGTTGACGACCATCGCGAGCCGATCGGCGATGCCCAGGTCGTTCGCCACGTCGCGCGCCTGGATCGCGGCGCGGATCGCCGGAACGTCCGGCGTCACCGGCACGAGGATCCGCGCGGCGCGCTCGAAGACGGCCTGGTTGAGCGCGCTGTAGGAGGGATGGAGGTCGACGATGAGGAAGTCGGAGCCGCGGCGCGCGCGCGCGATCGCGTCGCCGACCCGCTGCGGCTCGAGGATGTCGGTGTGCATCGGGTTCGAGGCGAGCGCGACGACGCGCATCCCCGACGAGTGCGTCGATGCGATCTCGGTGAGGCCCTCCTGCGGGCCGCCGTCCGCCTCGTCGAGCCAGCTGTCGACGACCGTGCGGACCTGCTCGAGGCCGAGCGAGGTCGTGACGTGGCCCGTGACGGTGTCGGCGTCGACGAGCAGGACCTGCTGCTCCTTGCGGACCTGGAGCGCGGCCGCGAGGTTGGTGGCGATCGTCGTCTTGCCGACGCCGCCCTTCGGGTTGAAGACCGCGATGGTCTGGCCGCGCCGCTCCCAGGCACCGATCTCGACGTTGCCGCCCTGGAGGATCGGGCCGCTCCCGTCGTCGATCGTCTGGCTGCGGATGCACATCGCCTCCACCTGCCAGCGGATCGCCTCTGGCGAGTACGGGCGCGAGGCGTACTCGTCGTCGACGGTGGCGCCCGGCGACATCGCCACACGCTCCAGCGTCTTCGGCGCCACGACCGTGAGGGTGGGGACGTTGCGGCCGCCCTCATGGAGGGCCGCGTACATCGAGAGGCACGTGTCGAGGTCGTCCTCGCCGTCGAGGATCGCCACCGCGATGTCGCGGTGGCGAGCGAGGAGACCCTCGAGCTCCTCGACCGTGGCGATGGCGACCGGCTCGAAGCCGGCCTCCGACAGCTCGCCGTGAACCGCTGCCCGCTCTGACGCCGGCAGCGCGATCGCGACGATGGGCTTGTTCACCCGCGTGGACCGGCCGAGTTCACCGAGACGTCGGACGTCTCGGGGTCGCGGGCGCTGACGCGGATCGTGCCCTGCTCGACCGAGAGGACGCGGACGCCGAAGCCGGACATCGTGGGGAGGCCGGCCTCGATCGACGCCCAGGCATCGTGCTTCACGGCGAACAGGAACTCGCCGTCCGGCCCGGACGTGACGGTGACCGCGGACACGCCCTCGAACCGGGTCAGGTTCCGCTTGAAGCTCGCGATGCTCGCGACGCTGAGAAGGCCCTCGACGACGACCGTCGTCTCGACGACGCTCGGAGCCTCGGTCCCGGCCTCGGTCCCGGCCTCGGTCCCGGCCTCGGTCCCGGCCTCGGGCGCGTCCTGCGCAGCGGGGATCCCCCAGCCGTCCGTCGTGTCGGCGGTGGCCGCCGCTGCGTCCTCGTCGGTTCGGCTCGACGGCTCGTCATCGGCAGCCGACCCGGCCTCGGCGACGGGTGCCGTGTCGGCCTCGGCGGCCGCGGCTTCGGCATCCGCGGCCTCGTCCGGAACGATCCCGAACGCCGCGAGGCGCCGATCGACCGACGCCGCGAAGACGGCGTCGCCACCATCCGGGGCGTCGTCGCCGTTCGAGCCGTCGTCGTAGTCGCCGTCGGCCTCCGCCTCTGCTTCCGCGACCGTCGCCGGCGTCCATGCGACCGGCTCCGGCTCGGCGACCGGCTCCGGCTCGGCGACCGCTTCCGGCTCCACGACCGCCGCCGACGCCACGAACGCCTCGATCGCCGCGACCGGGTCGGCCGGGACGTAGGGGGTCGTCAGGTC
>JBFKVO010000093.1:0-5394 GCA_041639095.1 Candidatus Limnocylindrales bacterium
GGGTGCCGAACCGGGCGCCGTCGTCGCTCCGATCGGACGCGGAGGTGACGACCGCGTCGTCCCCATGGCGATCGCGATCGCGCGCTCCGAAGGCCGACGGGCCGTGTTCGTCGATCGCAGCGCGGAGGGGATCGTCGCGAGTCCGTACTCGACGCTGCGCTCCGACGATGCCCAACGCCCCCGTCCGGACCGACTGTTCGATGCGGCTCTCGCCCGCCGCGAGGGGCGGTCCCAGACCGCGATCGCCCTCGATGCGGCGGCGGCGGCCGGTGTCGATGCCGGCGGCTGGTTCCCGACGGCGGCCGGCGCGGACGGTCTGCGCGAGGCGCTCGAGCGGTTCGACGGCGCACTCCTCGTGGTCCCTCCGGGCGCACGGGCGCCGTCGATCGGCGAGCGCGTCCGCGGGATGACGCTCGACCGTCTGGAGCGCCTCGGTCGGCCGGTCCTCGTCGCCGACTAGGCTCGCCGTCGTCGGTCCGCGGGCCGGCCCCGCTCGGCCACGGCGACGACGCCGGCGGCTCGCGTGCGCACGGAGTCGTGCGTGTCGCGCCGGGCCGCCCACGCTGCGTCGACCCACACCCGCACGAGCGGGACCCGGTCGGCGGGATCGGCAGCGGCGACGTCGACCACGGTGGGCGTCCCGAGCGACGCTGGCGGCTCGAGCCAGGGCCAACCGTCGACGGCGTCGGCGGCTGCCTGGCGCAGCCGGCTCGCCCGCTCAGCCGGCCAGCACCCCACGCAACGGATCCGTCCCGTCATGCCCGTCGCCGCCGTCGACCGGCCACCGCCGCTCGGGCGCTCACCGGGCGGCTTCACCGTCCTCGTCCGGGTCCGGTGCCCACGCCGGCCGGCGGCGCTCCGAGAACGCGCGGAACCCCTCCTGGGCCTCGTCGCTCGTGCGCTGGCGGGCGATGACCCGCGCCGTATGCCACTTGGCGGATCCGTGTGAGAGCCCGCGCACCTCGCGGACGATCGCCTTCGCGGCCCGTGCGGCGGTGGGCCCGGCGGCGAGGACGTCGGCGACGACGGTCTCGACCGCGGCGTCGAGGCCGACCTCGCCCTCCACGACCTCGTGGACGAGGCCGATCCGCTGGGCGCGCACCGCGTCGAACCGGCGGCCACCCGGGAAGAGCGCCCGGGCGTGGGACTCGCCGATCTTCGCGACGACGAACGGCGCGATGACCGCCGGCAGGATCCCGAGGCGGGTCTCGGTGAACCCGAACCGCGTCCCGGATTCGGCGACGACCGTGTCCGACACGGCGCACAGGCCCATGCCGCCCCCGAGCGCCGCGCCGTGGACCCGCGCGACGACCGGGACCGGACAGCCGTCGATCGTCTCGAACATGTCGGCCATGGCCATCGCGTCCTGCTCGTTGCCCTCGACGTCGAGCGCCATCGCGGCGCGCATCCAGTCGATGTCGGCGCCGGCGCAGAACGACGGACCGTCACCGGCGAGCACGACCGCCCGGAGCGTGGCGGGCGTCTCGCGAGCGAATCCCGCGAACGCCGCACGGAGCTCCGCGATGAGCGACGCGTCGAACGCGTTGTGGCGCTCCGGGCGCGACAGCGTGACGCGCGCGACCGTGTCCCCGGGACCCGTCCGCTCGATCCGGAGGGCGTCGCTCATGGCCGCATCGTAGCGGCCGCCGCACGCCTCAGGCGATCCATGATCGCGCGCCCGAGGCCCGTCTCGGGCACCGGCTGGGCGACGATGACGTCCGCGCCCGCATCGTCGAGGGCGTGCAGCGCGTCGAACAGGCGGGCGGCACTCGTCACCGGGTCGCCCGCAGGGTCGAGGACCTCGGCCGCCACGAACGGTCCGCCCGCGGCCTCGGCAGCGACGCGGCCGTCGTCGCTCGCCGCGAGGAGCGCGACCCGCACGCCCGGCATCGGCGGCGTCCCGTCCGCCGAGGCGAGCACGACGCGCGTGCGGGGCGCGTAGTGGGCGGCCGCCCGGCCCGGCGACAGCGACCGCGCCTGCTCGTCGGTCGGGAGCTCGATCGTGCCGAGGATCGCCTCGAGCGCCTCGAGCGGGACGCCACCCGGCCGGAGCAGTGCGCAACGTCCGCCGGCCAGGAGCAGGACGGTCGATTCCACGCCGACCCGCGCAGGCCCGCCATCGAGGATGAGCGGGATACGATCGCCGAGCTGGCGGGCCACGTGCCTGGCGCGGGTCGGGCTGACGCCGCCGAATCGGTTCGCGGAGGGCGCAGCGACCGGGACCCCGGCCGCGCGGATGAGCGCCGTGGCGACCGGGTGATCGGGCATCCGGATGCCGACGGTGTCGAGGCCGGCCGTCACGATCCCCGGGACCGCCGCGGACTTCGCGAGCACGAGCGTGAGCGGGCCCGGCCAGAACCGGTCCGCCAGCCGACCGACGCGTGAGTCGGCGCCCGCGTCCGCGGCCACCAGCCCGCCGATCGCCTCCCGCTCCGCGACGTGGACGATGAGCGGATCGAACGACGGCCTGTCCTTGATCGCGAACACGCGGGCGACGGCGACCGGATCGAGCGCGTTCGCCCCGAGCCCGTACACGGTCTCCGTCGGGAAGGCGACGACGCCGCCCGACCGCAGGAGGTCCGCAGCCTCGGCGAGCGCCGCGGGATCGTCGCCGGGCATGATCCGACCGCTCGGGTTCGCGATGCCGTCGGTGGCCGCGAGGTGCCGTTCAGTCACGGCGACATCGTCGCACGCGGGCGGCGAGCAGCGGCGCGACGTCGCGTCGCGCCCGACTCGACCGACTGGGGCAGAATCCCGCCAGTCCGAGATGGTGGGAGGACGAGACCATGCGGCAGGTCCAGGCGTCACGGGGATCGTCATCGGCTCCCGCGCCGCGGGTCGATCGCGTGCCGTGATGGGCCCCTGGAGCCCGGACTGGCGACCCGACCCGACGGGCCGCCGGATCGCCGCGATCCGCTCGGCGCGCAGGGGCGCGCTTGCCGGCGCGGCGATCTTCGGTGCCGTGACGGTCGTGGCCGGGATCCTCGCGCCGGAGATCGCCGTCGCCGACGGGACGTGGCGGGCGACCGCCATCGCGATCGTGACCCTTGGGAGCCTGCCGGGACTCGCGCTCCTCGGAGCGGCGCTCACCGCGAACGCCCTCGATTCGCGCCTCACCGCGGTCGTTACGGCGGTCGCCATGGGGATCGGTGCTCCGGTGGCCGCCGTCGCGTCGGCGATGATCGGCGTCTTCGTCGCTGTCGGGCTCGCACGCGGGCTCGGTGTCGGGGCCGACGTCGCGGGCGAGACGCTCCAGGCCGGTGTCCATGCCGCGATGCGCGTGGCGCTCCTCATCGCCGCGGCGTCGGCGGTCTGGGTCCTCGCGGTCCGCCGCTGGGCGCGCTGGCCCGCTCGCTAGGGTCGGATCGCGGGGGACGTCACGGCCGGCCTGTTCGGTGCCGCTCTCGCCGCTACTTGTAGTAGCCGAACACGTCGAAGACCAGGTGCGTCGTGGCGCCCGTTCCCGACTTGTACACGGCGCTCAGTTTCCCGCCCGAGCCGAGCTTCACCGTGATGCCGTTCGCGCGGATGTCGCCCACGGGGAAGTTGATCGTCGATGTCGTCGGCGTCGCCATCGCGACCGGCGTGACCGAGACGTAGCCCGCGCGAGTCTGGTTCACGACCGTGACGTTGCCGATGACGGCGAGGGCGGATGCGCTCACGCCACCCCGCCCGCCGACCGTCCAGGTCCGCGGTGTGCTCGACACGAACACGCCCGACAGGCCGTTCCCGATCCGCGTGTCGAGCACGCGCGCCGGCTCCAGCGGGAAGAACCGCGCGCCCGCGGCGCTGCTGGTGAAGTAGCCGGTGACATCGAGCACGAGATGCGTCGTGGCGCCCGGCGCGGACTTGTACACGGCACTCAGCGTCCCCGATGCGCTCAGCTTGACCGTGACGCCGTTCGCGCGGATGTCGCCCCGCGGGAAGTTCAGGGTCGATGTCGTCGGCGTCGCGATCGCGACCGGGCCGAGCGACACGTAGCCCTCGCGCGTCTGGTTCACCACGGTCAGGTTCCCGGTGATGGCCGTGGCCCCAGCGGGGATGCCGCCGCGGCCGGTGATCTGCCACGTCCGCGGCGTGCTCGAGACGAAGGCGCCGGAGAGGCCGTTGCCGGAACGCGTGTCGAGCAGGCGCACCGGGTCGACGACGTTGAACGTCGTCCCGCCGCTCAGGGTCGACCGGAAGTAGCCGGTGACATCGAAGACGATGTGCGCGGTCGCCCCCGTCCCGGCCTTGTACACGGCGCTCAGCTTGCCGCTCGCGCTGAGCGGCAGGGTCACGCCGTTCGCCCGGACGTCGCCGACCGGGAAGTTGAGCGAGGAGGTCGTTCCGAGCGTCGCCGCGGTCGGGCCGATCGAGATGTAGCCGGCCTTCGTCTGGTTCGTGACCGTCAGGTTGCCGGTGACGGCGATCGCGTCGGCGGGGATCCCGCCGCGGCCGCTGATCTGCCACGTCCGCGCCGTGTTCGCGACGAAGGCCCCCGAGAGCCCGTTGCCGGTTCGCGTGTCGAGGAGGCGGACCGGGTCGACCGGGTAGAAGGCGGTCTCGGTGACCGTGATGAGGTTCGTCTTCGTGATCGAATCGCCACCGGTCTCGTTCGAGATCGACAGCTTCACCGAGTAGGTGCCGGCCTTCGTGTAGGTGTGGGTCGGGTTCTTCGCCGTCGAATCGGTCGTCCCGTTGTTGTCGAAGTCCCAGGCCCACGATGTCGGACAGTTCGTCGACGTGTCGGTGAACGTCACCGCGAGCGGCGCGGCGCCCGAGGTCTTGTTCTGGGTGAAGTTGGCGACCGGCGCCGGCGGCGGCGAGACCGGGATCAGGTTCGTCTTCGTCACCGAGTGCGAGCCGGCGACGTTCGAGACGGTGAGCTTCACGGAGTACGTCCCGGACACCAGGTACGTGTGGGTCGGGTTCTTCGCGGTCGAATCGGTCGTCCCGTTGTTGTCGAAGTCCCAGGCCCACGAGGTCGGGCTGTTCGTGGACGTGTCGGTGAACGTCACCGCGAGGGGCGCCTGACCCGAGGTCTTGTTCTGGGTGAAGTTCGCGACGGGCTTCACCGGGCACGGGCCGCCGATGCACGCATGCATGTAGTGGCGGCTCGGGATGTTCGTCGCGGCGATCAGCATGCCGCTCTGGCTCGTGGCGTGGTTGCGCGTCGACGTCGCGTCGTTGATCTCGACCTCGGTCGTGCTCTTGATGACGGCCGTGCCGATGGACGCCGCCCCGAAGTCGAGCGTCGAGAGCGGTGCGGTCCGCCGGTAGATCGCCTGGGCCCCTTGCGACGCGAGGGTCGGATGCGTGAGGAAGACGTTGGCCTCGTTCGTCGTCCCGTCGATGACGAGCACCGGTCGCGTCCCCCGGAGGGTGACCGAGGTCACGGTGTGGATCGACCAC
>JBFKVO010000094.1:0-5380 GCA_041639095.1 Candidatus Limnocylindrales bacterium
GCCAGCGGGCCGAACAGGTCGGGTTCGACACGCTGTGGACCTGGGACCACCTCTACCCGATCGTCGGCTCGTCGGACGGGCCGATGTTCGAGGGCTGGCTGACGCTGGCCGCCTGGGCCGCGAGGACCGAGCGCGTGCGACTCGGCCTGATGGTCGGCGCGAACCCGTACCGGAATCCGGCGCTCGTGGCGAAGATGGCGACGACGCTCGACCACATCAGCCACGGCCGCGCGATCCTCGGCATCGGGGCGGCATGGTTCGAGGAGGAGGCGGCGGCGTTCGGGATCGAATTCGGGTCCGGGCCGCCCGAACGCCTGCGCTGGCTCGCCGAGGCGCTCCCGATCATCCACGGGATGCTCCGCGGCGAGCGGCCGTCGGCCGACGGTCCCCGCTATCGGGCCCGCGAGGTGCGCAACCTGCCGGCGCCCGTCCAGGAGAGGATGCCGTTGCTCATCGGGGGCGGCGGGGAGCAGGTCACCCTCAAGCTCGTCGCGCGATGGGCGGACGCGAACAACGTGGGCGGTACGGCCGAGAACGTCGCCCGCAAGGAGCGGATCCTCGTCGAGCACTGCGAGCGGATCGGGCGGGACCCGGCCGAGATCGAGCGGACGTGCTCGTTGGGCGTCGTCGTCATCCGCGACTCGCGCGAGGAGGCGCGGCGCGTGTTCGCGGAGATCTTCGCGCGGAACGGCGGAGCCCGACCCTGGGACAACCAGCCCGTCGGCACCCCGGAGGACGTCGCCGCGTACGTGCTGGAGCGCCGCGCGATCGGCTACCACCACCTGTACGCGGGATTCCCGGCGCCGTACGACGAGGAGTCGATGACGCGCCTCGCGACCGAGGTGCGCGCGCTCGCCGATCTCCCCGGCTAGCCGGGGCGAGGGCGACCCCCGGATCCCCGGACGCGGGCCGTCAGTTCGCCGCCGCCCGGCGGCGTGCCCGGTGCCGGGCGGCCTTCGCCCGGTTGCCGCAGGTGGTCATGTCGCACCAGCGCCGCCGGCCGGCGCGAGACGAGTCGAAGAACACCCAGCGGCACGTGTCGTTCGCGCAGACCCGCAGCCGCTCCGGACGGCCAGCCCCGATCTCCTGGACGATCGGCTCGACGATCCGGACGAGCGCATCCGCGAACGGGTCGGCGGCGTGCCCGTGGGCGAGGTGGATCTCATCGCCGTCGAGGACGAGCTCGTCGGCCGGTCGCGCGCGCAGGGCTCCGTTCACGATCGCGACGGCGGCGGCATCTGGCCGCCGGCCCTCCACGACCGCATCGGACAGCTCGCGGAGCGCGTCGCGCGTCCGGCGCACGCGGTCGAGGGCGAGCGCGGCGCGGGCGGGCTCCGTCGCGAGCCGGCTGCGCTCGGCCGACGCCGTGTCGGCATGGACGAGATCGTGCTCGGTCAGCCAGGCGAGCGCGTCCTCGGCCGACGCGAGCCGGTCGACGAGCCGACCGTCCTCGAGCTCCCGGGTGTTGAGGAACTCGAAGGCGAGGTCGACCTCGCAGACATGGTCGTCGTGGCCGTCCTGGCCCTCCAGGGTGATCGGCGTGGATGGGATCGTCATCGGTGATAACCGCTTGTAGCGCCTTGACAGGTTACCGTCATCCAGGTATCGTGTCGCTAACCAGTAAACGCTATCGAAGAAGTTACGTCAAGACCGACCTCGATGACGGACATCGAGCGTCGGACGGAGGGCGCGTTCCATGGCTCATCTCCTCTCGCAGGTCGCCTTCGATCTCGCCCGGGAGCGCACGGCGGAGGCGGAGCGTCGCGCCCGGATCCACGGCGTGCTGCCCCATCGAGACCACTCCGTCGTCGAGCGCGGGCGCGCAGTGATGGCGCGGGCAGCCGCGCGCGTGAGCCTCCGCTCGGCCGCCATGAGCGTCGCGGCCGCGTCGCTCGCCAGGCGGATCGACGCCTGCGCGGCGTCCCAGGTCCTCGTCCACCGCGAGGGCCGACCGACCGCCTGATCCGCGGGCGACCGCGACACCGGGTCTCGCCGCCTCGCGGAGGTGACGAAACCGTAACGCGGAGATAACGCCGCTCCGTATCATTCGCGCTGACGTCCCGCCCGTCGGTAGTGCCCCCTTCGGACGGGACGTTTCGCATGTCCCGCATGAGCCCGATCGTCCGGGGGGGCGTGCGCGCCTCCGGGAACCGCCGCGGAGGCCCGCGATCCGCCGTGGGGAGGTCGCGTGGACCGCGATGACAGGCTGGGTGCCTCACCCTGGCGGACGATCGGCGGCCCGGGGCCCGCGCCGTTCGGCCCGGTCGATGCGCGGATCGAGGGGGCTCCGTCAGAGGGTTCGGGCGGTCGGACGCTCGTGCTCGTCGTCGCCGGGGTGGCGGCCACGGTGCTCCTGGCCGCCGCGGCGTACGTCGTGGCGGCGACGTCGGGAGGCGCGGCCTCGTTCTCGGTCGAGGGAGGTGCGCTCGGCGCCGGCGCCGATCGGGGTGGTGAACCGACGACCCCCGGGGCGTCGCTCGTCGTCGACGTCGGCGGTGCGGTGCTCAACCCGGGCCTCTATCGCCTCGCGCCGGGTTCCCGTGTCGGCGACGCGATCGAGGCGGCCGGCGGGTTCGGGCCGCGGGTCGACGCCCAGCGCGCGTCGGCTGAGCTGAACCTGGCCGCGCTCCTCGCCGACGGCGAGCGGGTGCGGGTCCCCTCGCGCGACGATCCCACGCCCGTCGGGCCGGCGCCCGACGGCGCGGGCGGGACGGCCGGGGGCGGGACGGGTGGAGCCGGCGGTGGCCTCGTCGACCTGAACACGGCGACGGCCGCGGAGCTCGACGCGCTGCCGGGGATCGGCACGATCCTCGCGGGCCGGATCATCGATGCGCGGACCGAGCAGCCGTTCCGATCGGTCGACGAGCTGCGCGAGCGCGGGATCCTCGGGCCGTCCACGTTCGCGAAGGTCCGCGACCTCGTCACGGTACGCTGACGGTGCCGCGCAGCGGCTGGGTCGCGCTGGGCGCCGTCACGGTCGCCGCGACAGCGGAGGTGGCCGGGTGGCTGGCCCTCGCGATCGCGGCCGGGCTCACGATGATGGCGACGGCCACGGCCGCCTGGCGGGTCGGCTTGCCCCGTCCGCCGCAGCGCAGGGCGCGCGCGAACGGTCTGCCGCGCAGCGCACTGGTCGCGGCCGGCGCCCTCACGCTCGCCGTGCGGATCGCCGCGGGCGGTCTCGAGATGACGGCGCCCGCGTCCGTGGCCGAGGAGCGGGGGACGTATGCGGCGACGGTCGAGACCGTCTGGGCTCCCAGGGAAGGGCGACAGCTCGGCCGTGTCCGGCTCGACGCGACCAACGAGCAGGCGGCCGGCGCCGGCGCGGTCCTGCTCGCGACGCTGCCCAGGCTCCCGGCGCTCGTGCCGGGCGACCGGATCCGCGTGGACGGATCGATCCGCCCGTTCGCGGACGACGAGCGCGGGCGGTCCCTGCGGGCGTCGGGGATGGTGGGGTCGTTGCACGCCGAGACGCTCGAGGTGCTGGCCGCCCATGCGGGTGCCGCCTCGGCCCTCGAGGGGATCCGGCAGGCGTCCGGGGATGCGCTCGCGAGGGCACTCCCCGAGCCCGTGGCCGGTCTCGCGGCGGGGATCATCGTCGGGCTGCGTGAGCGCGTCGATCGCCGGCTCGCGGACGACTTCACGACCGCGGGCGTCAGCCACATCGTCGCCATCTCGGGCTGGAACATCGCGATCGTCGCGGCGGCCGTCGGCGCGCTGGGCGGACGGCTCCGCCGCCGGCGACGGACCGCCCTCATCGCCGGCGCGATCGTCGCCTACGTCGCGTTCGCCGGGGCGTCGGCGGCCGTGCTCCGCGCAGGCGCGATGGCGGGCGTCGTGCTGCTCGCCCGAGAGAGCGCGCGACCGGCGCGCGCTGCGACCGCGCTCGGCTGGGCGGTCGTGCTCCTGCTCCTCGCCGACCCGGGTCTCGTCGCGGACGTCGGGTTCCAGCTGTCGACGGCGGCGACGGCCGGGCTCATCGCCTGGTCGAGCCCCATCCAGCGCCGCCTCGAGGGCGCCCATCCCGGGCGGGTGCGCGGCTGGCTGGCGGAGAGCCTCGGCGTGTCGCTCGCGGCACAGGCCGCGACACTGCCCCTCGTCCTCGTCGCGTTCGGTCGCCTGTCGATCGTGGCGCCGGTCGTGACCCTGGCGGCCGGGCCCCTCGCCCCGCCGGCCAGGGCCGGCGGCGTCCTGGCGCTCGCGGGCGGGCTCCTCGCCGGTGCCGGGGCGCCGCCGTGGCTCGCGACGCTCGTGGGCCTCCCGGCGTGGGCGCTCCTGTCGGCGATGGTCGCCGCGGTGCGCGCCGGGGCGACGGTCCCGTTCGCGTCGGTCGCCCTCGAGCCGGCGGCCGCATGGATCGTCGCCCTCGCCGCGACGGGCGCGATCGTCCTTGCGCCACGTGTCGTGCGGGCGATCGCGTCCCGCTCGCCGCAGCGCCGCGAGGGCCGCGTCGGGCAGACGCGGGCGGCATCGACCAACCGGACGGCGAGCAGAGCACCGACCCGGATCGTCGCGGTCGCGCTCGGGATCGCCATCGTCGCGACCGGCGTCGCGATCGCCCACCGTCCCGACGGCCACGCGACGGTCACCGTCCTCGATGTCGGCCAGGGCGACGCGATCCTCGTCGAGGGCGGGCGCGGAGGTCGTCTCCTCGTGGATGGCGGGCCGGACCCGGACCGGCTCCTCGTCGTGCTCGGTGAGCGTCTCCCGCCGTGGGACCGGCGGATCGATGCGCTGGTTCTCAGCCACCCGCACGAGGACCACGTCGCCGGCCTCGCCCTGCTCATCCAGCGGTATCGCGTGGGCGCGGTGTTCGAGACGCCGATGCGCGGTGCCGGGCCGGGCTACGCGGAGTGGGTGGCGCGTCTCGACGGCAGCCGGATCTCGCGCGGGACCCTTGCGACCGGTGCAGCGCTGCGCGTGGACGACGTGCGCCTGTCCGTGCTGTGGCCGGACGCGGGCACGGTCCCCGCAGAGCCTCCCGCCGACGGAACGGGGATCAACAACGCGTCGATCGTCCTCCTCGGAGAGGCGGCCGGGCGTCGGTTCCTGTTGACGGGCGACGTGGAGGAGGACGTCGACCCGCGCCTCGTGGGGCGCGGACTGCCGACGGTCGACGTGCTCAAGGTCGCCCATCACGGGAGCCGGACGGCGACGACGGACGCGTTCCTCGCGGCCGCACGCCCCACGATCGCCATCGCATCCGCCGGCGCCGGGAACCCGTACGGGCACCCGGCGCGCGCGACGCTCGACCGGCTCGCCGCGGTCGCGCGGCAGGTCTTCCGGACCGACCGCGACGGGTCGGTCAGCGTCAGGTTCGCGGCCGATCGCGTCGACGTCCGCATCTCGGGCGGTCGTCCGGGCCGCACGGCGGCCGACGTCC
>JBFKVO010000095.1:0-5333 GCA_041639095.1 Candidatus Limnocylindrales bacterium
CGAGCCGGAAGAGCCCGGATCCGCCTAGTCGACGTACTCCAACGGCTTGACGACGATGTCGTCCGGCAGCTCGATGCCGGTCGCGTGGATCGGGCAGTAGCCCCCCGGGTTCTTCGCCAGGTACTGCTGGTGGTAGTCCTCGGCGAAGAAGAACTCGGTGGCGGGCCTGATCTCGGTCGAGATCGGGCCGAAGCCGGCCGCCGAGAGGCGCTCCTGGTACGCGTCACGGGTCGCGATCGCCATGGCCATCTGTGAGTCGGAGTGGGTGAAGATCGCCGAGCGGTACTGCGTGCCGATGTCGTTGCCCTGGCGCATGCCCTGCGTCGGGTCGTGGTCCTCCCAGAAGGTCTTCAGGATCCGCTCGTACGACGTCACCGACGGATCGAACACGACGCGGACCGTCTCGGCGTGGCCGGTGCGGCCGCTGCACGCCTCGGCGTAGGTCGGGTTCGGCGTGTAGCCACCGGCATAGCCGACCGCCGTCACCCACACGCCGGGGAGCTGCCAGAAGACCCGCTCCGGGCCCCAGAAGCAGCCGAGCGCGAGGTCGGCGACCTCGAAGCCGTCAGGGTAGGGCGGGGTGAGCGGGCGGCCGTTGACGAAGTGGACGGGCGGGTTCGTGATCGGGTCGGGGCGACCCGGGAGGGCCTCCTCCGGGTTCGGCATGCTGGGCGTCTTCGTGAAGAACCACATCGGTCGGGGACTCCGGTGCGCGCTGGGACGACGCCAGTATCGTCGCGATCGATGACGACTTCGTTTCAGCCGGCCTGCGGCGGGCGGATCAGCTCGTCTCCAGGCGGGCCTCCGGCGGCCGCCGCTCGACCGGCTGGGCGAGGAAGAACTCGCGTTCCTTCCAGCCGAGGAGCTTCGCGAGCACGATCGCGGGGACCTGCGCGATCGTCGTGTTGTAGCGGTAGACCTGGTCGTTGTAGAGCTCGCGCCGATCGGCGATGACGTTCTCGAGCCGCTCGATCTCGTCCTGGAGGTCGAGGACGTTCGCACTCGACTGGATCTGCGGGTACGCCTCGACGACCGCGAGGAGCGACTTGACGGCGGCGGTCGTCGCCTCCGACGTCGCGGCCTGGTCCGCGATCGGGTCGGTGGGGGAGTAGGCCGCGCGCAGGCGGGTCACCTCGGTGAGCGTGTTCCGTTCGAAGGCGAGGACGCCGCGGACCGCGTCGACGAGCGCCGGCAGCTGGTCGTGGCGCTGCTTGAGCGCGACGTCGATGTTGCCCCACGCCTTGTCCACCCGCTGGCCGAGCGCCACGACGTCGTTGTAGGTGGCGACGGCGAGGAACGCGACGACCATGACGACGATGGCGACGGCGAACCACGCGGCGACGGCGAGGAGGTCCATCAGCCCAGCGTAGCGCCGAGACCGAGCGCCAGCACGACCGCCGAGCCGATCGCGAGCGCCGCCCCGAGCAGACCCAGGTGGAACCGGCTCTGCTGGCGCTCCGTGGCCGTCCCGGGGACCCCGGCGGCCACCAGCAGCGGGACCTCGCTCGACGCGACGAGCACGAGGGCCTCTGGCGGGATCGAGAACGTCCGCTCGGCTGCGGCCGCCTCGTCCTCCGTCGCGAGCGGGAGGACGCCGGCGCGCGGATCCAGGTCCGGCTCGCTCACTGGTCGGCCGATCCCGAAGCCCGGGATCGCCGCGTTGCCCCAGGCCGTCTCGGCGTCCGGTGCGAGGAGGCCGGCGGCGCGCGCCTCGGCGATGTCGGCGGCGATGTCCGCCTCCACGTGAGCGCCGAGGTGGGTCATCTCGGCGAGGTCCGCGTGGGCCGGATCGTCGAGGGTTCCGAACGGGACCGCCCGCCCGAGGATCGTGACGGTGTCGCCGGGCTCGAGACGGGCCTCCTCGTAGCGCCGCCGACGGTTCCGACCTCCGCTCTCGCCGTCAAGGGTGAGGCCGCCCCACCCGCCGAGGCGACCGGTGCCGAAGGCATCGCCCCCGAGGAGCGCCGCGAGGTCGTCCGCGTCGCCGCGCTCGCGGACCGTCAGGAGTGCCGCGACCTGCGCGTCGCGATCGGGTCGGGCAGCCGCATAGCCCGGGCCGGTGCGTGGGGACAGGCCGGGCGGCGTGGACCCCGCCCAGTCATCGTGCTCCGCGTAGCGCCACGGGACGTCGAACGTGGCCCCGCGCGGAAAGACCCGGATCGAGCCCGATCCGTCGGTGACCACGAACCCGACGGCGCGCTCCTCGTCGAGGAGCTCGTCCGCGTCGCCGCCGAGGCGGCCGCTCACTCGGGAGCGGTAGTAGACGGCGGGCGTGCTCTGGAGCGCCGACACGAGCGTCACCTCGGCCGGCTCGATCGTGCCGGAGATCCGCACCTCGCCCGCTGCGAGCGTGGCGATCCGCGATGTCGCGGTCCCGCCGATCCGTGCCGCGGTCCGGTGGCCGGCGAGGCCGCGCCAGAGGAGGGCGAGGCCGGCCACGAGGCCGGCAGCGGCGAACGGCAGGAGATCGGCGGGGGACGGCATGTCGGATACGGGTCGGCGCCCGGTTCGGTCAGCCCGAGCGCCGGACGGAGGCGGCGATGATCACCAGCCCGAGAACGATGAGGATGACCGGCCAGGTCGCCCCGAGATCGATGGCGGGCACGAGGCGCTCGAAGAGGAGGGCGCCGCCGACGAGGATGAGCGCGAGGCCGAACACCATCGTCGTCCCGGTCCGGCTCGGGCGACCCGCGGCCGGCGCCGGCGCCCCGAACGTGGCGGTCCCCGGTGTCTCCGCGGGGCCTCCGGCCTGACCCTCGACGATCCCTCCCGGGACGACCGCTGCCGGCGGTCCCTCGGGCACGACGAACGCCATGATGATGTACACGAGGAGTGCGAACCCGCCCGTCACGAAGACGAGGACGGCCCATGTGATCCGGACGAGCGCCGGGTCGGCATCGAGCCGCTCCGCGAGGCCGCCGGCGACGCCGGCGAACATCCGGTCCGTGCGCGAGCGATAGAGCCGATCCATCAGCAGCCGTCCTCCGGGTTCATCGTCACCGACGCCGCGTTCGCCTCGATGCGCATCGTGATCACCTCGGCCGCCGTGTCCGCACCGGGCGTTTCCCACGTGTCGCCGCTGCGCACGAGGCCCTCGGCGGCGAGATTGTTCGACACGGTGATGTTGTCGTCGAGGTGCAGTCGCACCTCGGTCCCGGGCGGGACGCAGAACGCGAGCGAGCCGGCGTTGGCCTCCATGCGGACGTCGAGCGCCGTGTTCGGGAGGGCGACGCGTGCATCGCCGGCGTTCACCCCGACACGGACCTGGCGAAGCGTCGCGACGGCCGCCGCGTCGACCTGCACGGCACCGGCGTTCACGTCGACGGTGAGCTCGCCGAACCGCCCGCCCGCCAGGTCGAGCGTGCCACTCCCGGCGTCGATCGAGACGTCGAGGTCCATCGCCCGCTCAGTCGGGAGCGCGACGGTCCAGTCGGCCCCGGCGTCGATGGCGTCGATGAAGAAGCCGCCGCCGCGGCCGCCCGAGACGGCGAGGCTGTCGTCGCCCGCCGAGACGTCGGGGATGCGGCCATTCCCGGTCCGCGCCGAGATGGTCCAGGCGGGCCCCTCGGCGGTCGTCACGGTCAGGACACCGCATGGCAGGTCGACGCGGACGCGCGCATCCGCGGCGAACGAACCGCTCGCGACCTCCTGCACGTCGCCGGTCGCGGTGCCCGAGCAGAACCCGGCCGGAAAGGCCACGCCGCCGGCGAGGAAGCTCCCGGCCATGACCGCGGCCGTCGTGGCCGCGACGAGGCCGCCAAGCCAGTCGAGGGCGGTGTTCTGCAGGAGCAGCCCGAGCCCGATCGCCACGAGGAACAGCGGCCAGAGCGACAGGGCCCGGCGCGTCAGCTCGGACGAGATCACCCCCTGCTGGACGAGGAGCGGGATCGCACCGACGACGATGAAGAAGACCCCCCAGCCGATGAACCGTCGATCGAAGCGCATCGCGTCCCCCGCCTGCCTCCTCGCCGAACCTCGCGACCCGGGGTCGCGCGCGGACGTCCCGGCCCACCCTAGCAGGCTGCCCTGCCGACGGCGAGTATCGAACGGCATGCTACGCTCCGGGCCCGTTCGACCTTACCCGTGCCCGAGGATCGATGCGACCTGACCCGGCGGCGCCCTCCCCCGAGCATCCGGCGGCTTCCGCGTTCGACGCGGTGATCTTCGATCTCGACGGCGTCCTCGTCGACTCCGAGATCTGGTGGGACGAGGTCCGCCGCGACTTCGCCGCGGCTCACGGCCGGGCCTGGACCGAGGGGGACCGCGCCGCCGTGATGGGTGCGAACTCGCGCCAGTGGTCGGCGACGATGCGGGAGCGTCTCGGGCTCGACCTCACGGAAGAGGAGATCGAGCGCGCGATCGTGGACGGCGTCGTCCGCCGGTATCGCGAGGAGGGTCCGCCGGTGATCCCCGGTGCCGTCGAGGCCGTCCGGCGGATCGCCGCGCGCTGGCGGGTCGCGGTGGCGTCGTCCGCGCATCGCGAGGTCATCGACGCAGCACTCGGCGGCCTCGGCATCGGTGACGACTTCGCGGTCGTCGTCCCCTCCGACGACGTCGCCCGCGGGAAGCCGGCGCCCGACGTCTACCTCGAGACCGCGCGCCGCCTCGGGGTCGAGCCCGCCCGCTGCCTGGTCGTCGAGGACTCGCTCAACGGGGTCGTCGCCGCACGCGAGGCCGGGATGACGGTCGTCCTCGTCCCGAATCGAAGCATCCCGCCGGCCGACGGTGCTCGCGAGCGGGCGCATCTCGTCGTGGACGCCATCGCCCAGGTCGACCCGACGGCGATCGAATCGGCCGTCGTGGCCGCGCCGCCGCCCGAACCCGGTCCCGCGCCGCAGCCCGGACCCGACGCCGTGGCCGTCGGGACGTCGGCTCGCCGTCCCGCACCGCCGCGCGACCCCACCGACGATCTGCCGCTCGCCGGGATCCCCGCGTGGCGTCGGACCCTGCGGTACTGGATCGCCCGCGTCGCGGTGGCGTTCGTGGCCCGCTGCATCTTCCGCTTCCAGCTCGAGGGCTTCGACCGGTTCCCGGGCCGATCGGCCGTCTACTGCTTCAACCACCTGAGCTGGCTGGACCCGTTCGTCCTCTTCGGCACCCTCCCGATGCGACCGAGGCTGTACTTCTTCGGCCCGAAGGAGGAGGACATGGCCGTCGGCGGTCGCAACCGGCTGATGACCTGGACCGGATCGGCCGTTCCGTACCGGCCCGGCAAGAACGACCTGCTGGGGGCGACCCGGCGGGTCGACGCGGTCCTGCGCTCGGGCGGCGTCATCGGGATCGCGGGGGAGGGGAGGATCGGCCATCGCGAGTCCACGATGCATCCCCTCAGC
>JBFKVO010000096.1:0-5332 GCA_041639095.1 Candidatus Limnocylindrales bacterium
ATGGGGATCACGGCCGGGATGATAGATCGCCGGGCATGAAAGGGCCCGAAGGAACCTCCGCGACACGTGGGCGTTGAGGCGATCTCTGCCGTTAGTGGCGCTCGACCCCTTCGGGCTGTCACCCATGCTCGGGCCCCGGCGACGAGGGGTCAAGGCCATTCGTCCACGAATCGACCGTCCGATGGTCGACTTGTCCACGCCGCATCCACAGTGCGGGCCCGGCTCGCGGCGCGAGATCAGGCCTGGGGACGTCCCGTCGCAGGGTCGAGCGAGGTGAGCCGGCCGTCGATCACCTCGAGGACGAGGTGGCCCCCGACGAGCGCGGCGCCGGTCACGACGTCGGAGTGCGCGACGCGCCAGGCGACCGTCCCGTCGGCCTCGATCGCGAACGTCTCGATCTCGGCCTGCACGATCACGTGCGCGATGCGGCTCGACGCGAGGAGCGCGACGATCGGGGTCGCCGAGCGATGGTGCCAGCGGAGCTCGCCGCTGCGCGCTGCGAACCCGTACGTCGTGAACCCGTAGCGGACGACGAACAACGCATGGGCATCCCAGAGGATCGCCTCGGGCTCGTCGTAGATCGGCGACGCGAGGCGGGCCGACCAGGCTCCGGCCGGCCCTTCGAGTCGTACCTCGGCGCGGCAGTACGAGCCGACATCGGGCCCGGCCAGCGGGCCGTGGTCGGTGAGCTCGCCCCCGGTCTCCGACAGGGCGAACACCGCGTCCCCGTGGCCGCTCCCGGCCCAGGTCCAGCGGGCGCGCAGCCCGCCGGGGTATGCGACGGTGGCGGACCGCGGCTCGGGGCGGGGCACCGCCGCCGGAGTCAGGATCCGGCGGACGGCGCGGCGGTCGTCCGCATCGGCCCGGCGTGAGCACCGCCGACGTCCGCCGGCGGCTCCTCGGCGATCGGCGCGACGATCGCGTTGGAGAGGATGCGGAGCGTCGCCGGAGGAACGGGGAAGACGGCGGTCGCGGTCCCGGCCGCGGCCCAGACCTCCGGGTAGCGTCCGAGGTCCGGGTCCATGACCACGCGCATCGGGCGGTCGTGGCCGAGGGGCGGGATCCCGCCGATCGTGAACCCCGTGAGCTCGTTCGCCTCGCGGGCCGTGGCCCGGCGTACGTCGGCGCGACCGGTGACGGCGGCGAGACGCCCGATGTCGATCCGATTGGAGCCCGCTGCCAGGCAGAGGATCGGCTCGAGCGTCCCGTCCTCGCCCGTCGACACGAATACGAGCGACTTGACGATCTGTCCCAGTTCGGCGCCGACCGCCGCGGCCGCCTCGGCGGCGGTGTGCGTGGACTCGCTGAACGTGACGACGTCGAGCGTCACACCCTTGCGGGCGGCCGCCTCGACGACCCGCCGGACGGCTGGGTGGTCGGTGGGCTCGGGCACGGGCCGGAGGATAGCATCCGACGACGGGGTAGCATCCTCGCGATGAAGGCGATCGTCTTCGACTGGGACGGCACGCTCGCGGACACGCTCGGTGCCCACTATGCGGCGAACGAGGTGGTCCTCGCCGGCCTCGGTATCCCGTTCGACGCAGACCGCTACCGCCGCGGGTATGCGCCGGACTGGCGCACGATGTACCTGCGCCTCGGGGTCCCGGCCGCGCTGATCGACGAGGCGAACGAGCGCTGGCAGCGGGCCTTCGACGCGATCGCCGCGGCACGCCCGTTCCCCGGCGCGCGCGACGCCGTCGCGCGGCTGCGCGTCGCCGGGCATGCGATCGGCCTCGTCACCGCGAGCCGGCGCGCGACCGTCGAACCCCAACTCGCGGCGCTCGGGTTCGCTGGGCTGTTCGACGCCGCGGTCTACGGCGACGACCTGGTCGAGGCGAAACCCGACCCGGCACCGCTCCGCCGCGCGCTCGTCGGGCTCGGCCTGGCGAACGGACCCGACCGGGTCACGTACGTCGGGGACGTGCCCGACGACATGCGGATGGCGGTCGCCGTCGGTGCGCGCCCGGTCGGCGTCGTCTCGCTCCTGGGGCGGGAGGAGGAGCTTCTGTCGGCAGGCGCCGTCGAGGTCGTGCGGTCGGTGGCGGACTGGGCCGAACGCCAGCTCTCGACCGGCGCCGCCTCGTGATGCGCGCGATCGTGCTCGCCGGGGGCGGGCGGCCGACACGTGCTGCCCTCGACCGCGCCTGGCCGGGCTGGGACGCGGACGTCGAGCTCGTCGTCGCGGCCGACGGCGGGGCGCGTCTCGCGCCTGCGCTGGGCCTCCGCCTCGACGCCTGGGTGGGCGATGCGGACTCACTCGACGCGGCCGGTCGTGATGCGCTCGCGACCGCGGGGATCGTCCCTGCGCCGGTCGCGCCGGACAAGGACGCGTCCGACACCGAGCTCGCACTGGAGGAGGCGGTGCGCCGCGGGGCCACCGACATCAGCGTGCTCGGTGCGCTCGGCGGGGGGCGCGTGGATCACGCCCTCGCCAACGTCACACTCCTCGGGCATCCCGGGCTCGGCGGTGTCTCGACCCGACTCCTCGACCCGGGCGCGCGGATCACGCTCGTGTCGGCCCGTGGGGATGCGGACACTCCCGGCGGGGATCCCGCGGGCGATCCCGGAGCGGCCGTCACACTGGCCGGCCGTGTCGGCGACCTCGTGACCCTGCTTCCCGTTGGAGCCGATGTCGCCGGCGTCGTGACCGAGGGCCTCCGCTACCCGCTCGGCGGCGAACGTCTCGAGGCCGGGCGGACGCGGGGCCTGTCCAATGTCCGCTCCGCTCCCGAGGCGCGGGTCTCGGTCGCTTCGGGCCGTCTCCTCATCATCGAGACGCCTGCTACCCTCGCCCCATGACCACCCCGCAGGTCGGCGATCCGGCCCCGGACTTCGCGCTGCCGGACGACGCCGGACTGGTCCATCGGCTGGCGGACCGCGCCGGGTCGTGGACGATCGTCTACTTCTACCCCGAGGACGACACCGCGGGCTGCACGACCGAGGCCTGCCAGTTCCGCGATCTCCACGGGCGCGCCGCAGCGTCGGGCGCCGAGGTGTGGGGGATCAGCCCGGACGGCGCCGCGAGCCACCGCCGGTTCCGCGAGAAGTACGGCCTGCCGTTCGTCCTCCTGTCGGACGAGGACCACGCCGTCGCGGACGCGTACGGCGCGTGGACGCTGAAGAAGAACTACGGGCGCGAGTACATGGGGATCCAGCGGTCGACGTTCCTCGTCGGGCCGGACGGTCGCCTCGTTCGCACCTGGCCGAAGGTGAAGGCGGACGGCCACGCCGCGGATGTCCTCGCGGCGCTCGCCGACGCGCAGGCCACCGCGGGACGATGAGGGGTCGGGCCAACCGGTCGCCCGCCGCGAACGCAGCGAGGCTTCGCTCGTGGGGGGAGACGAGCGAAGCCTCGGAGGGCATTCTAGCGTCTCGGTACGCTTGTGCAACTACATCCGTGCACGAGTGTCCGGCGTCGGTGCCGGCCGACAACGCCGTTCGGTCGCGCGCCGCTCGCCATGCCGTCGAGGGTGGGCGGGTCTGATGGCCGACCGGCGTCCGCGCCGCCGACGCTCGCCCGAGGCGCCCCATGCGTGGCGGGCCGAGCGGTTCATGGTCATCGTCGCCCATCCCGACGACGCGGACTTCGGGCCCGCCGCGACCGCCGCGGCGTGGATCGACGCGGGCTCGGTCGGCTGGCTCGTGTGCTGCACGAGCGGCGATCAGGGCGCCGAGGACGCCTCGCTCGACCCACTCGAGCTGGCGGCGACGCGGGAAGCCGAGCAGCGAGCCGCCGCGGCCGCCGTCGGCTACGAGGGCGTCAGCTTCCTCCACCAGCCCGATGGAGCCCTCGCCAACGATCTCGCGTTGCGCGAGCTCCTGGTCCGCGAGATCCGGACGTTCCGGCCGGATGCGGTGTTCACGACCGATCCGGAGGTGCTGTTCCATCGCGACGGCGGCGTCAACCACGTCGACCACCGAACGGCCGGCGTCGCGGCCGTGGATGCCGTCTATCCGGCGGCGCGCAATCCCATGGCCTTCCCGTGGCTCGTGCGCGAGGGCCTCGCCCCGCACCGGGTCCGGCGCATCTACCTCGTGTGGCCGAACGACCCGGACGTGCGCGTGGACGTCACGGCGACCCTGTCCCGCAAGATCGACGCGCTCCGCTGTCACGTCAGTCAGCTGGGCGACGCGTCCCGGGTCGCCGGCTGGATGGAGCGCTGGGCCGCCGAGGAGGGCAAGCTGATCGGCGTGGCCGCGGCCGAGGCGTTCCGGCTCGTGGTCATCGACGAGGACGAGGACGACACCGAGGGCGACGACGCGCCGACGGAGCGGCCCGCCTAGCCGGGGCTCGAGATCTCGGCCGGGGCCATCAGGATCGGCCGCGCGAAGCCCCAGGCGTTCCAGAGGTCGGTGAGGCCGTCCGCGTGCGGGCCCAGCAGGTCGACGATCTCGCCAAGGCCGAGATCCCCGCCCGCCCCGATCAGGTACTCGGCGGCCCCGACCTCGATCCCCGCGAGGAGCGATGCCATGTCCGCCTCGGATGGCCATTGCCGGATGCGCATCGGGTCCTGGCCACCGTACCCGACCGCGAGCGAGAGATCGCGCTGGCTCGGCATGCGCCCGTCCGCCCAGCCGCCCGATCCGTCGAAGCGGAAGCCCAGTGCGGCGAGCGCGCGGAGGACGTCGCGCGCCTCTGTCGGGCTGAACATCGCCCAGAAGGGATGCTCGCGCGGCGTGTCGAGGATCGTCTCCTCGATCGCGCGCTGGGCGACGGCGTCGACGAGCGCATCGAGGAGGTCCGCCCACGGCCGCGCGCCCTCCGCGTCGCTCGCGTCGAGGGCCGCGGCGACCCTGCCCCGTGTGGCGGGGTCCCCGTTCACGAGCGGGATGATCGTCGGGACGTCCGCGACAGCGAGCGGTACGCGCGCGCCGGTCACGGCCAGCTGGGCGACGTCGTCAGTCGCATCGTCGGGCGTCGTGCCGTCATCGTCTTCCGCGGCTGGCGTCGTCGCGGGCCACGTGGGCGCCGGCTCGTGGGCTGTCGCGACGGGATCCCCATCGGCGACGTCCGCGGCTGCCATGTCGGCGGCCGCCGCGCCGAACGCGGGCGTTTCAGCAGGTTCCGCGGCCCAGGGGCTCGCGATCATGGGAGCCGGGGCCGCCGCCGCGGCCGCCCGCGCCGCCGCCGCGGCCGCGGCGGCCTCGCGGCACGTCGCGAGCTCCTCCCGAGCGGCAAGGCAACCGGCCTCCGCGGCCTCCGCCGAGATCCGCGCCGCGTCGGACTCCGCCGTCGCCCGCTCGAGGGTCTGCAGGAGGGCATTCGCGGCCGCCTCGGAGCGGGCGACGGTGAGCGCCGCCTCGCGGGCGGTCGTGTTGATCTCGTTGACGG
>JBFKVO010000097.1:0-5330 GCA_041639095.1 Candidatus Limnocylindrales bacterium
ACCAATCGGCGGTACGAGGTGTATCGGTGGGCATGACGACCGACAAGCGGCCTCGGCCGCGACCCGCCCTCATCCTCGCCTTCTTTCTCATCCTCGCCTCGTTGGCAGGTCCGCTCCACGCGAGCGCGTCGCCGTACCCGCAGGGCGTCGTGGAGGGCGTCGAGTCGTGGCTCGACCGGGCGCTCCCCACCGACGCCGCGCCCGGGTCCACGATCCGGGTCGGGGCGACGATCTGGAGCACACGCGACGACGGCCCGATCTCGGGCTCGTCGGTCTTCTTCCGCCTCTACGGGGCCACGGGCGACGAGTTCGCGGAGGTCGTCGCGACCGAGGACTGGAAGGGTCACTTCACGGCCACCCTCGTCGTCCCGCCGGGTGGCGTGGGCGAGCTGCACATCGGCACGCAGGGCACCGCCTGCGACGCGAACGGCTGCACGCGCTCCGACGCGATCTACGAGGTCGCCGGGGTCGGGCCTCCGCCCGCGGCGCCGCTGCCGGCGATCGCCACCGCCGCGATCCGCGTCGAGACGGCCGATCCGGTCGCTGGAGTCCCGACGGTACTCACGATCGTCCTCGGCGCCCGCGCCGACTGGGATCCGGCCACCGTCCCCGACCCGGCCGAGCTCCGCCTGATCGTCCGCGAGCCGCGCGGGCCCGACCTCGACGTCGTCACGGCCGTGCGCACGTCGCCGGGCGTCTTCGAGGCGACCGTCACGTTCCCCGACCCGGGCGAGTACGCCCTCCAGGCGGCCGCGGATGCGAGCGGCGACCCGGACAGCCTGTTCTCGACCTCGACCGTGCTGGTGACCGTCGCCGCGCCGGCCGCCGAGACCCCGACGCCCGCCCCGACGTCACCGCCCACGACGCCACCGGACGAGGGATCGGGAGCGCTGAACCCGCTGGTCGCCGCGCTCGCGATCGCGGTCATCGGCGTGGGCGCCCTGCTCGGCCTGAGGCGACGCCGGGCCTGAGATCACGCCGGGCCTGAGATCACGCCGGGCCTGAGGCGGCGCCGAGCCTGAGACGGGGCCGGGCCGCGCGTCCGTCGGCCCGTCCCGCCACGCCATCGGGGCGACGCGCGATACTGGGAGCGACATCCCAGGACGCGCGTCCACACCCAGGAGGGGACCCCGATGAACGACCTAGCGGGCCGCACGGCCCTGATCACCGGCGCCAGCCGCGGCATCGGTGCCGCGATCGCGCACAAGCTCGCCGCGAACGGCGTACGGCTCGGGCTCGCGTCGCGGAGCGGCGACGACCTCGGGATGGCCGACGTCGTCGCGATGCCCACGGACGTCCGCGACCAGGCGGCGCTCGAGCGGATCGCCGCGGCGACCGCCGAGCGCTTCGGCGGCATCGACATCCTCGTCGTCAACGCGGGCGTCGGCGCGTATGGCCCGTTCCTCGATCTGCCCGAGGACCAGCTCGAGGAGATGATCGACGTCAACGTGAAGGG
Source organism: Candidatus Limnocylindrales bacterium (assembly GCA_041639095.1). Lineage (GTDB taxonomy): Bacteria > Chloroflexota > Limnocylindria > Limnocylindrales > CSP1-4 > CAKKPP01. The sequence continues at coordinate 1,457 of JBFKVO010000097.1, forward strand.
CGCCCTGTACGCGGTCCGGGCGACCCTGCCATACCTGCTGAAGAGCGACGCGGGCGAGATCGTGACGATCGCGAGCGAGGCCGGCCGGCGCGGCCTCCCCAACGAGGCCGTCTACTGCGCCTCGAAGTTCGCCCAGGTCGGGCTCACCCGGGCACTCGATCACGAGCTGCGCGAGAAAGGCGTGCGCTGCACGAACGTGTGCCCCGGTGGCGTCGCCACGGACTTCGCGATGGGGCGGGGGAGGACGCCCGACATGCCGGCGCTCGCCGGGATGATGGAGGCCGACGACGTCGCGGAGATCGTCGAGTTCGTCCTCACCCGACCGCGGACACACCGCATCCTCGAGGTCGCCCTGCGCCCGGTGACCGAGACCTCCTGGGGCTAGGGCGGAGCCAGCGGTCGAGCCCGGGACCCGTGTGACCGCATGATCGTGCGCGGTAGGCTTGGCTCGTGACGCACGACCGGGACGACGCGGCGCGACGGGCCGGCGTACAGCCGGAGTACGTGGATCGGCTCGTCGACCTCGGGATCCTGGCGCCAACGGACGGCGCGTTCTCGAAGGGCGACGTCCGGCGCATCGCGCTCATGGAGACGCTCGAGCGAGCCGACCTGCCCCTCGACGGCATCGCGGCCGCGATCGGGCAGGGCCGACTCTCACTCTCGTTCATGGACGCCCCCGCCTACGATCGCTTCGGCGCCAGGACCGACACGACGTTCGCGCAGTTGAGCGCGGCGACCGGCATTCCCGTCGATCTGCTGATGGTCGTGCGGGAGGCCACCGGGTACGCCCAGACGGAGCCGGACGACCTCGTTCGCGACAACGAGATGCACATCGTCCGGCTCGTCGAGGCGCAGATCAAGGAGGGATTCCGGCCCGCCGCCGTGGAGCGCTGGCTGCGGGTCTACGGCGAGGCGATCCGGCGGATCACCGAGACCGAGGTCGACTGGTGGCACACCGAGGTCGAGCTTCGCCTGATGGACCAGGGCATGACCGCCACGGAGATGATGGAGTACGCCGACAACGAGGTGGCCGCGCGCCTCTCGCCGCTCCTCGACGACGTCATCCTCGGCCTCTACCACGGCCACCAGGCCCATGGCTGGAACGCGAGCATCATCTTCGGGGTGGAGGCCGCCCTGGCCGAGGCGGGGGTCTTCAGCAGGCTCGAACGGCCGCCGGCGATCTGCTTCCTGGACCTGACGGGCTACACCCGCCTCACCGAGGAGCGCGGCGATGCGGCCGCCGCCGAATTGAGCACGCAGCTCGGTCGGATCGTCCGGCGGTCCTCCGCGCAGCACGGCGGGAAGCCCATCAAGTGGCTCGGCGATGGCGTCATGTTCCACTTCCCGGATCCGGGAGCCGGGACGCTCGCCGCGCTCGAGATGGTCGCCGCGGCGCAGGCAGCCGGACTGCCGCCCGCGCACGTCGGCCTGCATGCCGGATCGGTCATCTTCCAGGAGGGCGACTACTTCGGGCAGACGGTCAACGTGGCGTCCCGCATCGCGGACTATGCTCGTCCCGGCGAGGTGCTCGTCAGCCAGCAGGTCGTGGATGCCGCGGGCGAGGCCGAGCTCATGTTCCGGGACATCGGGGACGTCGAGCTCAAGGGGCTGTCGGGACCGATCCGGCTCCTCGCGGCGAGTCGCGCCTGAGCGCCCGCCAGCCGTTCGACCCTGCGGGTTTGTGATAGGTTGCTACAAAACTGGTGGCGGGTTCGCGGACCGCCCGAGCGGAGGGAGGGACGGAGATGGGCCAGGAGTTCTTCACCGAGGTGCCCGGGCCGGTCCCGTTCGGCGGCCTCGACTCGACCGACGACCTCACCTACAAGGTGTATGAGCCGGACCGCGTGGTCCTCGGCAGGCGCATGGAGGATCAGCTCCGGATCGCGGTCTGCGCCTGGCACTCGTTCAACTGGCCCGGCTCGGACGTCTTCGGAGCGGGGACGTTCGACCGGCCGTGGCTCGTCCCAGGCCAGGACCCGATGGATGCGGCGCGTGCCAAGGTCGACGCCCTCTTCGAGTTCCTCACCAAGCTCGGCGTCCCGTTCTTCTGCTTCCACGATGTCGACCTGGCGCCGCCGGGTGCCACGTTCGCGGCGTCGCGGGCCAACCTCGGGACGGTCGCGGGCTGGATCGAAGAGCACATGGCGCGGACGGGGAAGCGCCTCCTGTGGGGGACCGCGAACCTGTTCAGCCACCCGCGCTACGCGGCGGGTGCCGCGACGAACCCCGACCCCGAGGTGTTCGCCTACGCCGCTGCGCAGGTCAAGGTCATGCTCGAGACGACGCAGCGGCTCGGTGGCGCGAACTATGTCCTGTGGGGCGGCCGTGAAGGCTACGAGACCCTCCTCAACACGGACCTCGCGCGCGAGGAGGCGCAGCTCGCCCGGTTCCTGTCGATGGTCGCGGATCACAAGCACAGGATCGGGTTCGAGGGGACGCTCCTCCTCGAGCCGAAGCCGCAGGAGCCGACCAAGCACCAGTACGACTACGACAGCGCGACGGTCCACGGCTTTCTGGTCCGCCACGGCCTCGAGGGCGAATACTTCGTCAACATCGAGGCGAACCACGCCACGCTCGCCGGCCACAGCTTCCATCACGAGGTCGCGTACGCCGTCGCGAACGGGATCTTCGGCAGCATCGACGCGAACCGCGGCGACTACCAGAACGGCTGGGACACCGACCAGTTCCCGAACTCGGTCGACGAGCTGTCGCTCGCGCTGTACGAGATCCTGCGGGGTGGCGGCCTGACCACCGGGGGCTTCAACTTCGACGCGAAGCTGCGCCGCCAGAGCATGTCCCGGAGCGACCTGTTCCACGCGCACATCGGCGGGATCGACACGCTCGCACGGGCGCTCCTCGTCGCGGCCGACATGCTCGAGCAGCGGACACTCGAAGCGCCGCGCGAGGCCCGCTACGCGGGCTGGTCCGGCGACCTCGGTGCCGGCATCCTCGACGGTGGCGTCGGGATCGACGAGCTCGAGGCGCGCGTGGCGTCGGGCGAGATCGACCCGCGGCCGGTGTCGGGCGGCCAGGAGCGGCTCGAGAACCTCGTGAACCACCGGATCTGGGCCGTCGACCGCGCGGCGCGCGGCTGACGAAGCGACTCCGACCACGTCGCGCGGTGGGCACGGGCCGAACACGGATGGCGCACGTCATCGGGATCGACGCGTCGACGACGGCGACGAAGGCCGTCCTCGTCGACGAGGCCGGCGCGGTCCGCGGGGTCGGCACGGCCGAATACGACTACGACATCCCGCAGCCCCTCTGGAGCGAGCAGGACCCGCACCTGTGGTGGGACGGCGCGATCGCAGCGATCCGCTCGGTCCTGACGACGAGCGGCGTCGACGGCGCGGACGTCGCCGCGATCGGCCTGACCGGCCAGATGCACGGCCTCGTCCTGCTCGACGCGCGCGACGAGGTCCTCCGTCCGGCGATCCTCTGGAACGACCAGCGGACCGCGCACGCCTGTGACGAGATCCGCGAGGCCGTGGGCCCCGACCGCCTCATCGCGATCACCGGCAACGACGCGCTGACCGGGTTCACGGCACCGAAGCTCGTCTGGGTCCGCGACCACGAGCCCGAAGTGTGGTCACGGGTCGCGCACGTGCTGCTCCCGAAGGACTACGTGCGGCTGCGGCTCACCGGCGAGCATGCGATGGACAAGGCCGACGGCTCGGGCACGATCCTGTTCGACCTCGCGGCCCGGGACTGGTCCGCCGAGGTCCTGGCGGCCCTCGGGATCGATGCGGCCTGGATGCCGCCGACGTTCGAGGGTCCCGAGGTCACGGGCACGGTCACCGCCGAGGCCGCCGCGGCCACGGGTCTGCGGGCCGGCACGCCCGTCGTCGCGGGCGGCGGGGACCAGTCGGCGAAC
>JBFKVO010000098.1:0-5309 GCA_041639095.1 Candidatus Limnocylindrales bacterium
ATCGGCGACGACGGCGCGCGCGGTCGCATTCGTCGCGGAGCATCGCGCGGCGGCGCGCGTGCTCGGCCGCGGCCTCGGCGACGCCATCGGTGAGCCGGATCGCTTCGCGACCGAGCTCCGGCGTGGCCTCGCGAACCTCGCCGACCCCGCGTACCGCGACGGCCAGGCGCTCGTCGCGCCGGGCATCGGCACGACACTCGGCATCCGCACCCCGCTGCTCGGCGCCGTGGCCAGCGGGCTCCGCGCCGCGACCCGACGCGACCGCCCGGCACCGCTCCTCGCCGTCGCCGACCGGCTCCTCCGCGAGGACTACCTCGAGGCGCACTGGCTCGCATTCGGCCTCCTCGGCCGCCTCGTCGGCGACGACGCCGAGCGCGCGTGGCAGCTGCTCCGCCGCGCGGCCCGCACGGCAGGCGACTGGATCACGATCGACACGCTCGCCCGTCCGTACGCGATCGGCGTCCTCGACGCCCCCTACCGCTGGGCCGAGCTCGAGCAGCTCGTCTTCTCGGCGTCGCGCTGGGAACGGCGGCTCGTCGCCTCGACGATCGCCGCGCTGCCCCACGAGGGCGGCGACGCCGGGCGGACGCGGGACGTCGTCGCGCAGGGCCTCGCCCTCCTCGGCCGCCTCATCGGCGACGCCGAGCCGGACGTTCAGAAGGCGCTCGCCTGGGCGTACCGGACCCTGGCCGAGATCGATCCTGCCCTGACCCTCGCGGCGTTGGAACGCGAGACGGAAACGGCTGCCGAGACGGGTGACGGCCACCGCGCGTGGGTGGTCCGCGATGCGCTCGCGAAGCTGCCCGCCGCAGACGCCGCGCGCCTCCGCGACCGCCTCGCCGGGATCCGCCGCGCCCCCGGTGCGCCATCGACGTCCGAGGCCGCGGCCGTCGCCGCCCGCTTCGGCGAGCTGCCCGACCCCCGCCATCATCCCGAACCCCCGCTGACCTGAGCGCGAACCGCAGGAGAGCCGAAGAGTGACCGACAACCTGGGCGCCATCCGGGGCATCCGCGTCGAGGACGAGATGCGCGTCAGCTACCTCGACTACGCGATGAGCGTCATCGTCGCCCGCGCGCTGCCGGACGTCCGCGACGGCCTCAAGCCCGTCCACCGCCGGATCCTCTACACGATGGGCGAGATGGGCCTGTCGGCGACGAGCTCGTACCGCAAGTGCGCGGCGATCGTCGGCGAGGTCATGGGCAAGTACCACCCGCACGGCGACGTCGCCCTGTACGACGCCCTCGTCCGGCTCGCCCAGGACTTCTCGATGCGCTACCCGCTCGTCGACGGGCAGGGCAACTTCGGCTCGGTCGACGGCGACTCCGCGGCCGCGATGCGCTACACGGAGGCGCGCCTCACCGCGATCGCCGCCGAGATGCTCGCCGACATCGACAAGGAGACCGTCGACTTCACCGACAACTACGACGGCACGCAGCGCGAGCCGTCGGTCCTGCCCGCCAAGCTGCCGAACCTCCTCGTGAACGGCAGCTCCGGGATCGCGGTCGGGATGGCGACGAACATCCCGCCCCACCATCTCGGCGAGATCTGCGAGGCGACGGTCGCGCTCATCGACGACCCGACGATCACCTCGGACGACCTGTGCCAGATCGTCCACGGCCCGGACTTCCCGACCGGCGGCACGATCTACCGCTTCGAGCAGCAGCGCAACCCGATCACCGGCGAGCAGGAGACCGTCGACGCGATCCGCCAGATGTACGCCCATGGGCGCGGTCGCGTCGTCGTCCGTGCCCAGGTCGCGTTCGAGGAGGTCCGCGGCGACCGGATGGCGATCATCGTGACCGAGCTGCCGTACCAGGTGAACAAGGCCTCCCTCCTCGAGAAGATCGCCGATCTCGTCAAGGACAAGAAGCTCGACGGCGTCTCCGACCTGCGCGACGAATCCGACCGCGACGGGATGCGGATCTACATCGAGATCAAGCGCGATGCGAACCCGCACAAGGTGCTCAACAACCTGTTCAAGCACACCGCGATGCAGTCCGCGTTCAACATGAACATGCTCGCTCTCGTCGACGGTCAGCCCCAGACGCTGCCGCTGAAGTCGGTCCTCCAGCACTACGTCGACCATCGCCGCGAGATCGTCCGCCGGCGCACGGAGTTCGACCTCGGCAAGGCGCGCGCCCGGGCGCACATCCTCGAGGGCCTCAAGAAGGCGCTCGACCACCTCGATGCGGTCATCAAGACGATCCGCGAATCGGCGGACACCGACGTCGCGCGGACGAACCTGATGGTCCGCTTCGAGCTCACGGAGCTCCAGGCCCAGGCGATCCTCGACCTGCGGCTCGCCCGGCTCGCCGCCCTCGAGCGCAAGAAGATCGAGGACGAGTACCTCCAGGTCATCCAGCTCATCGCCGAGCTCGAGGACATCCTCGCGAACCCCGCCCGCGTGCTGGCGATCATCAAGGACGAACTGGAGGAGCTCAAGAAGAAGCACGCCGGCGAGCGCCGCACGCGCGTCGAGGACGATTCCTCGCGCGAGATGACCGACGAGGACCTCATCGCCGACGAGGACGTCGTCGTCACGATCTCCGGGCGCGGCTACATCAAGCGCCAGCCCGTCGGGACGTACCGCCGCCAGCACCGCGGCGGGAAAGGGATCATCGGCCACGTGACCCGCGAGGAGGACGCGGTCGAGCACCTCCTGGTCGCGAATACCCACGACTGGGCGCTGTTCTTCACGAACCGCGGCCGCGTGTTCAGCGCGAAGGTCCACCAGATCCCGGACGCGAGCCGCCAGGCGAAGGGCATCCCGATCATCAACCTGCCGGGTGTCCAGGTCGAGGCCGGCGAGGTCCCGATGGCGACGATCACGCTGCCGAACTTCGAGAAGGGTCGCTTCCTCGTCCTCGCGACCCGCAAGGGGATCATCAAGAAGACGCCGCTCGAGCAGTTCGAGAAGGTCCGCTCGTCGGGGATCATCGCGATCACGATCGACGAGAACGACGAGCTCGCCTGGGTCGATGTCTCGACCGGGAGCGACGACATCATCATCGCGACGGCGCTCGGCAAGATCGCCCGCTTCAACGAGCGCGATGTCCGTCCGATGGGCCGGCCCGCGGCAGGCGTCATCGGCATCCGCCTCGCGCGCCAGGGCGACTATGTCGTGGGCATGAGCGTCGTCGACCCGCAGGCCGACCTCCTCGTCCTGACCGAGACCGGCTACGGCAAGCGCGTGCCCCTCTCGGAGTTCCGGACGATGCGCCGCGGCCCGCAGGGCGTGCGCCTGATCTCGCTCGAGGGACGCAAGACCGGCGACGTCGCCGCGGTCCAGCAGGTGACCGAGGACGACGAGGAGCTCCTCCTGATCTCCGCCGGCGGCCAGGTCATCCGGACCGACACGAACTCGATCAACCGCTACTCGTCGGGGGCACGCGGCGTCATCGTCATGCGCCTCGCCGAGGGCGACCGGGTCGTCGCGATCGCGGCGTTCCGGGCGGGGCTGGCGGAGGGGCGGGGCATCGGCGACAATGGCGCCCCGGAGGCGGCCGGGACGACACCACCCGGTGACGGACCGGACGGCGGCTCGGCGGAGTCGTGAGGACCTTCGGCGATCGGGAGACGCCCGTGTACGCGGATCAGTTCGAGATCTACCACGGCAACGCCAACCCGGACCTCGCCCGGAAGATCTGCCGCTACCTCGATTCGGAGCCCGGCAAGCTCGAGGTCTTCCAGTTCGCGAACGAGAACATCTTCGTCAAGATCCTCGACAACGTCCGCGAGAAGGACGTCTTCCTCGTCCAGCCGACCTGCCACCCCGTCAACCAGTCGATCATGGAGCTCCTGATCATGATCGATGCGTTCAAGCGCGCGAGCGCGGGGCGGATCACCGCGGTCATCCCGTTCTACGCGTACGGGCGCTCGGACAAGAAGGACCAGCCGCGTGTCCCGATCACGGCACGCCTCATCGCCGACATGATCACGGTCGCCGGAGCCGACCGGGTCCTCACGATGGACCTCCACCAGGGGCAGATCCAGGGCTTCTTCAACATCCCGGTCGACGAGCTCACCGCCGTCCACATCCTCTCGAACTACTTCAAGCACAAGCACCTCGAGGACCTCGTCGTCGTGACCGACCTCGGGTTCGCGAAGCGCGCCCGCGCGTTCGCCGAGCTGCTCGACGCGCCCCTCGCGATCATCGAGAAGCGGCGGGTCGGGAACCTCGACCGGGCCGAGCTCATGAACGTCATCGGCGAGGTCCGCGGGCGGCGCGCGATCATCGTCGACGACGAGATCGACACGGCGGGGACCCTCGTCGAGATCGTCCGTGCCCTCGAGCGCGAGGGCGTCTCCGAGATCTACGCCTGCGCGACCCATGGAGTCCTGTCCGATCCGGCCGCCGAGCGGATCCGCGACTCGAGCCTCATCGAGGTCGCGCTCACCGACTCGATCCCGCTGCCGCCGGCCAAGCGCCTCGCGAAGATCACGACGCTGTCGGTCGCCCCGCTCATCGGCGAGGCGATCAAGCGCATCCACCGCGGCGAATCGGTCGGCGCGCTGTTCTCCAGCGAGGTGTCGTTCACCCAGGAGATGCTCCTGTGGGAGGATGGCGTGGCGCGCAAGCTCGACCTCCGGCCGGAGGCCGAACGCCTCCCGACGGAGGGGCGCGAACCACTGGCGTCCGCGCAGCAGGGAGATCGATGACCCTCCAGCTCCACCGACCCGACGGCAAGGGCGGCATCGAGCCGCGCCCGGTCACCGACGAGAACTGGCGCAACCAGCTCGAGTCGTCGCGCTGGGGCTCGAGCCTCCGCGGCGGTCGGCTGCCGGCCCTCAAGAACCCGGAGATGAACCCGACGTCGGTCCTGCGGTCGGTCGTCTTCTGGGGCGGGCTCGCCGTCGCCACGTTCGTCCTCATCGTCGCCGGCTACGGGACGGGTTTCTGGGGCTGACGCGCTCCGCGGGGAGCAGCGGGAGCGCCCACAGCGGACTCCCGGCCTCCTCCCCGACACTGCGCGCATCCACCGAGCCGACTGACACACCCGCGAGTCCCGGCGCCGGCTCGACCGCGGCCCTCGAGTTCGCGCTGCGGCTCGTGCCGGCGTAGCCCGCCGGCGGAGGGGCGGGCCGGCCAGTCGCCCTATACTGCTGCGGCCATGCGATTGCTCTCCCGCTTCGTCGACTCGAACGAACGCGAGATCCACCGGATCCAGCCGATCGTCGATACCGCGAACGACCTCGAGGCCGAGATCGAGGCCCTCTCGGACGACGAGATCCGCGCGCGCTACGCCGAGCTGCGCGAGGAGATCCGCGAGATCGCCGTGCCCGGCGAGCCGAGCGACGACGAGCTCCA
>JBFKVO010000099.1:0-5299 GCA_041639095.1 Candidatus Limnocylindrales bacterium
CCACCCCGAGGGGTCGGAGCTCGACGACCTGGCGCCCCTCGATCCGCTCGAGACCGTGGCCCGGCGCGACGCCGGCGACGTGGGCGGGGCTGGCATCGGCGCCCGGGTCGCCCGGCCACGGACCGGCCGCACCCGCCACGCCCAGGTCCGCGAGCGCCGCGAGGAGCGCCGCGCGCCCGGCGGCCGGATCCGGGGCCTGCCGGTAGTGGAAGGCGACCGACGGCCCCTTGTCCTCGACGAAGAGCCACGGCGGGCGGCCGAGGCGGGCGTGGAGCTCCGCTCCGAGCCGCAGCGCGCGGCCGCCATCGGTGGCGACGCCGGGCGCCGCACGGACCCGCAGTCGCTCGGCCGCGTCGCCGCGCCGGAGGAACCCCTCCTCGAGCCCATGGTTGCCCAGGTAGCGGATCCCGCCGACCCGGACGCGCGCGGCGACGTCCCTCGCCGCCCGTCCCGACAGGATCGCGACCCTCAGCCGTTCCGGGCGCGCGGCCGAGTTCCGGGCGAGCCGCCGCAGCCCCGCTCGGGCGCCGGGCTCGATCCGGGCGCCCATCGGGTCGCGCACGATCGGCGACAGGGTCCCGTCGAAGTCCGTGATCACCAGGACCCGGCCGGGGACCGCGGCCAGGGCGTGGACGTCCGCCCGGACCGCATCCCAGTCATCGATCGCTCCATCGGCGATCGCTGGCTGCGGCGTCAGGGCGTCACCTCGACGCCGGGCATGATCGCGCGCATCCCGCGGATCATCTCGTCCGGCGCGATCGCCCCGACGGCGCCGTACCGGATGATCCCCTCGGCATCCACCCAGAAGTGCATCGGCAGGGCGATCGCGCCCCAGTCCGAGGCGACCGACCCGTCGAGATCGAGGCCGACCGGGAACACCGGGCCGACCTCGGTGACGAACGAGGCGACCGTGCTCTCGTCCTCGCGGACGTCGATCGCGAGGATCACGAGCCCGTTCGGGGCGTAGCGCGCCGCGAAGCCGCTCATGAGCGGGAACTCGTCGCGGCACGAGGGGCACCACGTCGCCATGAAGTTCACCCAGACCGGCTGGCCGGCGAGTGTGGCCAGGCTGATCGTGCCGCCACCGAGCTGCGGCACCGTGATCGGCGGTGCCGGCTCGCCGACGCGGAAGTTCGTGGTGATGAGCGTCGCGCTCGGGCCCGGCGACCCCGATGCTCCCGGGGAGGCGTTCGGCGAGGCGTTCGGGTCCGGCGTGGCTGGAACCCCGCTCGGGTCCGGCGTCGCGCCCGGGACCGGTGTCGGCGTCGCAAGGCCGACCGGCCGTTCCGGAGCGAACGCAAGTACCGCGGCGAGGGCGACGACAGCGACGAGCACGCCGGTCAGGAGGCCGGCGAGGATGGTCAGGCGGGTCCCCACGCTCGGCAGGGTACCAGTACGAGCGGCTCACGGCCCCCGGCGGGGCTGGCTGCTACCCTCACGGCGTGTTCGCCGCGCGTCATGAGATCCGCACCCGCCTGCTTCCCGCGCTGCTGACTGCGCTCGGGGTCACGTTCCTCACGGCCGGCCTGCTCACGTACATCGGCCCCGTCGAGGCCGGGCCGGGGCCGGATGAATCGCCCGTCATCGCGACGCTGCCGCCCACCCCCGCCCCGACGGCCTCGCCCACGGATGCTCCCACGGACGCGCCCACCGAACCGCCGGAGGCCTCGCCCACCCCGCCCGCCGACCGTGTGGCGACGCGCGTCCGCGTGCCGGCGCTCCGCATCGACCTCGCCGTCGTGCCCGGCAACGACGCCTACCCGCTGTGCAACGTCGCGCAGTACATCGCCGACCTCTGGCAGCCCGGGTTCGGGCGGGCGACCTACCTGTACGCCCACGCCCGGACCGGGATGTTCCTGCCCATCCTCGATGCGTCCAAGGTCGACAACGGGGCGAAGATGCTCGGGATGATCGTCGAGGTCTACACGAGCGACGACCGGCTGTTCCTCTACGAGATCCGCGAGGTCCGCCGCCACCAGACCAGCCTCGACGATGCGATCGCGGCGACGACCGAGCAGGTCTGGCTGCAGACCTCCGAGGGGCCGAAGGGCACCGTCGGCAAGACCCAGATCGTCGCGTACCTCCTGTCCGAGGGCGCCGCCGACCCGGCCGACGCGCACCCGGTCCCGCGACCCGTCGTCTGCGGCTGACCCTCAGCCGCTCCCGTCCTCCTCGACGGTGAGGATCCGCGCGTCCGGGGCGCGCCGGCCCATGATCAGCGCGAGGGGCATCGCCGCGATCATGAGCGCCGCCGCGACGAGGAAGATCCCGACCATGATCTCGGCCGCCTGGCCCGACGCCCAGTCCTCGAGCGCCTGGACGACGAGCCCGTCGCGCAGCGGTCGGTCGCGGAGCGCCTCGGGGATGAACGCCTTGTACGCGTCCGGCGTGGCGTAGACCTCGGCCGACAACCGGTCGATCGTCGTCGAGCCGTACGCGGTCAGGATCGCGAGCCCGATCGACATCCCGACCATCCGCGCCACCGTCACCGTCGCCGACGCCATCCCGTACGCCCGGCGTCCGACGGCCTCGACGGCGGCCGTCGAGCGTGGGGTCACCGTGAGCCCGAACCCGGCCCCGAACAGGGCGAGCCACAGCGCGAGTTCCTCGATCGGCGTGCCCGACGTCCAGGCCGATGCCCGGACGAGCGCGGCGGTGCTCATCGCGAGGCCGACGATCGTCACCGCCCGGAGGCCGATCGCCCGCAGCAGCAGCCCGGACACGAGCGCGCCGACCGCCGTCGCACCGGCGAGGGCGCCGAGGGCGATCCGCTGGTCGTCGGGACCGCCGTAGAGGACGCGGTCGACGAAGACCGCGCCGCCGATGATCGCGGTCGCGAACCCGTAGCCGGTGAGCAGCGACACGCCGGCGGCCGAGCCGAAGGCCGGGATCGCGAAGTAGCGCGGCTCGAGGAAGGGGTCCCGGCGGCGCAGCCCCATGACGATCGAGACGCCCGTCGCCACGACCGCGACGGCGAGGAGGAGCGCGACGACCGTGTCCGGGGCGAGGCCCAGCGTCGCGTCGGCGCTGCCGATGAGCGTGAGGCCGACGACGAGGGCGCCGAGCGCGAGCGAGAACACGAGGGCGCCGGGGAGGTCCAGGCGCCCGGCGCGGCGGGGCGTCTCCCAGTGGGGTGCCCAGGCCACGGCACCGGCCGCGAGGCAGACCGGGAGGTTCACGTAGAACACCCAGCGCCACGCTGGCACGAGCGTGTCCACGGCGGCGTTCGCCGCGATCCCGAGGCGGGCGAGCGCCGCGTCGGGATGGACCGATCCCAGGATCGCCGCGCCGACGAACGGCCCGGCGGCCATCCCCAGGAACGTGACCGCCCCGACGAACCCGAGGGCCCGCGGCCGGGCGTGGCCGTCGAACAGGTGCGACGCGCCGGCGGTCGCGACCGGGATGAGCACGCCACCGCCGGCACCCTGGAGGAGGCGCGCGGCGATCAGCTCGTCGAGCGACTGCGCGCGGCCGGACAGGAGCGAGCCGAGCGTGAACACGGCGAGCGCGCCAAGGAACAGCCGGCGCGCGCCCCACAGGTCGGCAAGGCGGCCGGCGAGCGGCATCGCCACGATGTACACGAGCAGGTATCCGTTGATGATCCACGAGGCACGGCGCAACTCGGTCCAGTCGGCGATGTCGTTGACGATCGCCGGCAGCGCGACCGCCGTGATCATCAGTTCCAGACCGGCGAGGAACGCGCCGGCCCCGAGGACGGCGAGCACGAGCGCCCTGGAGGTTCGCCCCATCGACCGAGTGTACCGGCGGGCGCCGATCTGGCCGCCCGCGCCACGGTCCGTCACAACGAGTGCTTGCAAGGCCGTGCCCGACGGCCGGCTGCCCCCGCCCGGCACGACGAGTGCTTGTGCGACGACGAGCGCGCGCCATGCGACGGGCCGGTGCACGACGACTCGTTGTCGGGCGGATCACCCCGTGCGGAGCGAGCTGGTCGCGCGGGGACGATCGATTCGGGTCTTGACAGATGCTGAGACCGCCAATAGCATCAACGCAGATTGATATAAAGCGGCGTTGATCCGATTTCGCCGTTCGCATCCCACCTCGAGATCCGGGAGCTTCCCCTGAGTCCCTCACCCGCCCGCATCCGCTCCACGATCGCGTCCGTCGTCGACGCCCCCGATGAGCTGCGCGATGTCCGCGCGTTCCACAAGGCGCTCGCGGACGTGAATCGCCTGCGCATCGTCCAGCGCCTCGTCGCCGGCGACGCCACCGTCACCGAGCTCATCGACCACGTCGGCCTCTCGCAGCCGCTCGTCTCATGGCACGTCGGCAAGCTGCGCACGGCCGGCCTCGTGGACACCCGACGGAGCGGCCGCGAGACGGTCTGCCGGATCGTGCCGGAGGCGTTCGACGACTTCGTCGCGAAGGAGCGCCACGTCCTCGGCCTCGGCAACGGCCGCCGTTCGAAGGCCGCATCGTGAGCGGACTCGGCGGGCGCACCGTCACGGCCACGCCCGACCTGCGCGCCCGCGTCCGCTCGATCGCGGAGCCCGTCGCCCTCGGCTTCGGCCGGCTCGGGCTCACGCCCGACCACCTCACGCTGATCGGCTTCGGGATCGCGATCCTCGCGGGGATCGCGGCCGCCGCCCAATCCTGGCTGCTCGCCGGCATCCTCGTCATCGGCGGCGGCGCCTTCGACACCCTGGACGGCGTCCTCGCCCGGGCAACCGGCCGCGTGAGCCGCCTCGGCGCCTTCATGGACTCGGTCTTCGACCGCTGGGGCGAGAGCGTCGTCTACGTCGGGATCGTCTGGGGATGCGTCCAGGGCGACTTCCATGTGGGGGCCGTGCTGGCTGCGGCTGCGATGGCGGCCGCGTTCATGGTCAGCTACACCCGCGCGAAGTCCGAGGGCCTCGGATTCACCGAGGGCACGGGGATGGCCGCGATCGGGCTCGCGCCACGCGAAGTCCGGCTCGTCATCCTCGCCCTTGGCCTCGTCCTCGTCGGCCTGCTGGGCGGGACGTGGGATGGGACGTGCCCGCCGATCCCGGCGGACTCCCTCGACGACTGCTGGGCCCTGCCCGATCGTCCCGGACCGGTCGTCTTTGCGGCCACGCTCGGGCTCATCGCGATCCTCGCGACCATCACCACGATCCAGCGCGTCCTCCACGTCCGCGGGCGCGCCGCACAGCAGGCCACCACTGACACCAACCCACCCAGCACCGACCAGTCCACCCAGTAGGAGAGCAGGAGCACACACGTGAGCACGAACGGCAAGAGCGGCAAGAACGGCGCGACCCCGGACAACGTCTGGGCCGGGTCCGGCCGGCGCGGCGACGGC
>JBFKVO010000100.1:0-5231 GCA_041639095.1 Candidatus Limnocylindrales bacterium
GGCGGTGCTCCTCGGCACGCTGTTCGTGGGGATCACGTTCCTGGCGGTGAACTTCGGGGCGGTCTACGTCGGCGGCCAGGACGCCCAGACGGTCATCGCCCAGGTCGCGCGACGCGTCTGGGGCGACGACACCGTCCCGTTCTTCCTGTTCCAGGCGTTCACCGCGATCCTCCTCTTCCTCGCGGCCAACACGAGCTTCAACGCGTTCCCTCGACTGCTCGCGATCCTCGCCCGCGACGGGTTCGCCCCACGCCAGTTCTCGTTCCGCGGCGACCGCCTCGCGTTCTCCTACGGGATCGTCATCCTCGCCCTCGTCGCCGGCACGCTCGTCGTTGCGTTCGGCGGGGAGACGCACCTCCTGATCCCCCTCTACGCCGTCGGCGTGTTCATCGACTTCACGATCAGCCAGTCGGGCATGGTCCGCCACTGGCTCCGCGAGCGACCGACCGGCTACGTCCGGCGACTCGCGAGCAACGCGCTCGGCGCGGTCCTGACCGGGGTCGTCGCCGTCGTCGTCGCGATCGCCAAGGCGCCGACCTCGTTCATCGTCCTCGTCCTCATGGCCATCCTCTTCGCGGTCATGACGTTCATCCGCCGTCAGTACGACGGGCAGGCGGCGGAGCTCGAGGTCCGGCCCGACATCGTGTTCGAGAGGCCCCATCGCGAGCAGCGCGTCGTCGTCCCGGTGAACGGCATCAACCGCGCCGTCGTGCAGGCGATCACCTTCGCGCGGACGCTCGCCGCAGACGTCCGCGCCGTCTACGTGACCGAGGACCCGGCCGATGGCGAGGCGCTGCGGCAGCAGTGGGAGCGGCAGATCCGAGGCGTGCCGCTCGTCATCGTGGAGTCCCCGTACCGCGCGATCATCTCCCCGGTCATCGCCTATCTCGACGTCCTCGACAAGGCGTGGCCGCCGGACAAGGAGGCGCCGATCACGATCGTCGTCCTGCCCGAGTACGTCGCGCGCCACTGGTGGGACCGGCTTCTGTACAACCAGACCGCGCGGCGCCTCAAGCGCGCGCTCCTCGGGCGCGAGCACACGGTCATCGCCGACGTGCCCTACCGCCGGCAGGGCTAGGTCCCGCGCCGCTCCGCCTGCAGACCGACCGCGACGCCCATCGTCGCCGCCCGGGCCGGGGCCCGGGCGCACCGCGTCGTGGTCGGATCGGCGGACCGAGCCGTGCCGCGGTGGTATCGTGACCGCCGGACCGTCCGAGCAGGCGAACGCCGGCCCGAGCCGGCCGGTTCGCAGTGAAAGGCATCCGTGTCCGAGGCCCGAACCCCAGCATTTCGGCGCGCCGTCGTCGCCCTCGGCGGCAGTCACGGGGATGGCCGCATCGTCCGCATGGCGGCCGAGCTCGCCCAGGCGGCGAAGGCCGAGCTCGTCGGCGTCCATGTCGTCGAGGTCGACTGGTCCCAGCCGCTCGACGCCGACGTCGCCGGTCGCTCCGAGCGAGCACAGCGCATCCTCGACGTCGCCGAGGAGATCGCCGAGGGCTACCGCCAGCCGCTCGACGCGGTCCTGCTCCAGGCACGCGACGTCGGGGCGGCGCTCGTCGACGAGGCGATCGAGCGGGAAGCGGACCTGCTCGTCCTCGGGCTCCCGTATCGCAAGCGCTTCGGCGGCGACTTCGCGATCGGCCGAACGATCCCCTACGTCCTCAAGAACGCACCCTGCGCCGTGTGGGTCGTGCGCGAACCCATCCCGGAGGAAGCATCGTGAAGATCGTCATCGTCGGCTGCGGCCGGGTCGGGGCCGTCGTCGCGGACTCGTTCGACCGTGCCGGCCACGAGGTCATCGTCATCGACACGTCCACGTCGGCCTTCGACCGCCTCCCGTCGTCGTTCCGGGGGAGCGCGGTCCGCGGCGACGGGACGGACGAGGGCGTGCTGCGCCGCGCCGGCGCGGAAGGCGCCGACGTCTTCCTGTCCCTGACCGAGGGCGACAACCGCAACGTCCTCATGGCCCAGCTCGCCGCCGAGGAGCTCGGCGCGCATCGCGTGGTCGCCAAGGTCAACGATCCCGTGCGCGCCGCCGCGTACGCCGACCTCGGGCTCGCGACGATCTGTCGCACGACGCTCCTCGCCGACGCGATCTCGGGCTATCTCGGGATGCCGCTGTCGGGGATGCCGGCGATCCTCGAACCCGGCGACAAGCATCATGCCGCCGCCCATCGTGGCGAGAGCGCGGACCCGGCGCCGGCGGTCACCTCGAGCACCCAGGAGGGCTGACGATGTTCGTGCTCGTCGTCGGAGGGGGCAAGGTCGGTTACTACCTCGCCCAGGAGCTCATCGAGAGCGGCCACGAGGTCGTCCTCATGGAAAAGGACAAGGCGCGCGCGGACCAGATCGCCGACGAGCTCGGCTCGATCGTCATCGCGCACGACGGCTGCGAGGGCCGCTACCTCGCCGACGCGGGCGCGAACCGCGCCGACATCGTCACGGCGGTGACCGGCGACGACGAGGACAACCTCGTCATCTGCCAGATGGCGAAGCACCACTTCGACGTCAGGCGCACGATCGCCCGCGTGAACAACCCACGCAACGAGGCGCTCTTCCGGCACCTGGGCGTCGACGAGATCATCAGCCCGACGCGGATGGTCCTCGGCTCGATCGAACAGGACATCCCGGTCCACGAGCTGCTCCACCTCGGAGCCCTCGGCGGGGGCAAGCTCGAGATCATCGAGGCGCAACTCCAGAGCGATTCTCCGGCGGTCGGACGCCACCCGGGCGACCTGTCGATCCCCGAAGGCTGCAGCCTGTTCGCGGTCGTCCGCGACGGCGCCGCGATCCCGCTCCGGCCCGACCATGTCTTCCAGACCGGTGACAAGGTCATCGCGATCGGCCGCAACGAATGCGAGGAGCTCCTCCACGAACAGCTCATCGGATCCGGCGGCGCCGGCGGATAGCCATGGCGGGGGCGGCATCACGAAGTGCCGCGCGGCCCCGCAGCCGGCGGCCAAGGGGCTGTCACTGGTTGCGGAATCGTCACACCCCTATATCTTGACAATGCCATTGTCAGGGTTCTAGGATGCGTCTCGTCCAGAGAAGCGGCGCCGGACGCGTGTCCGGCGCCACGAACCAGCAATGGAGGTGTGCGAGCCATGACGATCGTGCGCCGACCCTCGCCCTTCGGTGAGCTGCTTTCGCTGCGCCAGGCGATGGACCGGCTCTTCGATGACGACTTCCTTCCGCGCGGCTGGGTGACCACGGCCACGGCCAACGGCGCCCTCCCGCTCGACGTGACGACGAACGACGACGCGCTCGTCGTCGAGGCCGCGCTCCCCGGCGTCAAGCCCGAGGACGTCGAGATCAACGTCGCGGACGGGACGCTGACGATCAGCGCCCGGACCGAGGGCACCACGTCGTCCGAGAAGGACAGCTACATCCTGCGCGAGATCCGGCGGGGTACGGTCAGCCGGTCGATGACCCTGCCGAACGGTCTCGAGCCCGATCGTGCGACGGCGACCTTCGAGAACGGGATCCTCACCCTGACGATCCCGAAGGCCGAGCAGGTCAAGCCGCGCCAGATCAAGATCAGCCCCGTGAGCGATGGCCAGATCCAGTCGGGCGGCGACGCGCCGTCCAGCGGCTCCGAGGCCTGATCGCGTGAGCGCCCGCCGGCCGGACCGGGACCCGTCGCGACCCGTCTACGTCATCAGCGTGGCGGCGAGCATCGTCAGCGTCCATCCGCGGACCCTGCGGATCTACGAGGACGAGGGCCTGGTCTGCCCGGCGCGGACGCCCACGAACATCCGGCTGTACAGCGAGAACGACGTCCGGCGGGTCCTGTGGATCCGCCATCTGACCCAGAACCTCGGCGTGAACCTCGCCGGGGTCCGCATCCTCTTCGAGCTCGAAGAGCGACTGGGGACGCGGATCCTCGAGCGGCTCTACGACGAGGGCAACCCGAGCGCCGGCGCCGACGCCGACCGCCCCGAGCGGGCGGAGGCCGCGGCGGCCGCCAACCGATGACCGACGAGCGCGGCCGGAAGCCGCGCCGGACCGCACCCGACGAACCGACACAGGAGAGCCCGATGGCGAAGCGCACCACGAAGAGCGACGAGGAGCAGGCGAAGGCCGGCGGCCCGCGCGACCTCCCCCTCGTCGCCCTGCGCGAGACGGTCATCTTCCCGGAGATGATCGTGCCGCTCCAGGTCGGTCGGGAGAAGAGCGTCGCCGCGCTCAACGCGGCGGTCGCGTCCGGCGGCCCGATCGCGCTCGTCACCCAGCGCCAGGCCGAGCAGGAGGACATCTCCCAGCCGTCCGAGCTCTACGAGATCGGCACGCTCGCGAAGATCGCCCAGGTCGTCCAGCTCCAGGACGGCACGGTCCGCGCGATCGTCCAGGGCCAGGGCCGCCTGCGCCTGCGCGCCTTCACGCAGTCCACCCCGTACATCGTCGCGGAGGTCGAGGAGGTCGACGACGCGCCGTCCGCGGGCGTCGAAGTCCAGGCGCTCATGCGCACCGTCCAGGCCCAGATCGAGCAGTACGTCGCCAACGGCGCGCCGGTGCCGCCCGAGGCCGCGGTCGCGGCCCGCAACATCAGCGAGCCCGGGCTGCTCGCCGACATGGTCGCCTACAGCCCGGACATGACGACCGAGCAGCGCCAGGAGCTGCTCGAGACGGTCGACGTCGTCGACCGCCTGAAGCTCGTCAACGGCTTCCTGGCCCACCAGATCGAGATCCTCGAGCTCAAGGGCAAGATCCAGTCCGAGGTCAAGTCCGAGATGGACAAGACCCAGCGCGAGTACATCCTTCGCGAGCAGCTCAAGGCGATCCAGCGCGAGCTCGGCGAGGACGACCCGCAGCAGGCCGAGATCAACGAGCTGCGCGAGAAGGTCGAGGCCGCGGGCATGCCCGAGGAGATCAAGGCGCGCGCCCTCAAGGAGGTCGACCGCATGAGCCGGATCCCGTCGGCCTCGCCCGAGGTCGGTGTCATCCGGACGTACGTCGACTGGCTCGTCGGGCTGCCCTGGAACACGTCCACGGACGACCAGCTCGACATCAAGGAGGCGGCGCGCATCCTCGAGGAGGACCACTACGGCCTCGAGAAGATCAAGGAGCGCATCCTCGAGTACCTCGCCGTCCGCTCGCTCGCGGACACGATCCGCAGCCCGATCCTCGCGCTCGTCGGCCCGCCCGGCGTGGGCAAGACCTCGCTGGGGCGATCGATCGCGCGTGCGCTGGGGCGCAAGTTCCACCGCATCTCGCTGGGCGGCGTGCGCGAC